>JADHLU010000044.1 GCA_016780435.1 Flavobacteriaceae bacterium | reverse complement strand
ATACCCAGACCGGAAAGGAGTATAAATACGGCGAAAAGTGGCTAGCCATCGACTCGATTCAAGAGGCCTTTAGCGTGAAGACCGATGAGGGTCTACAGCAAAAGACACTTACGCTTTACCGCACCCACCACGGCCCCATAACCCACAAGGTTGAAGATCAGTTAACGGCCACTGCCCTTATGTGGAGCCCAGCCAAAGCGCTAGAGCAGTCGTTTATTCGAACCAAGCAGTCGAATTACGAAGGCTTTAGCCAAATGATGCAACTAAAGACCAATTCGTCGAACAACACCGTATATGCCGATGCCGATAAAAACATTGCCTATTGGCACGGAAACTTTATTCCTGTTCGCGATACGCGCTTTGATTTTGCTAAGCCGGTAGACGGGTCTAACCCAGACACCGATTGGAAGGGGCTTCACGAGCTCGAAGATCATATTACCCTGTTAAACCCATCGACTCACTGGTTGCAGAACTGCAATTCGACCCCTTTTACCGCCGCCGGGCTAGACAGCCCGCGCCCGGAAGACTACCCGTACTACATGAGCACTGCCCCAGAGAATTTTCGAGGGGTACACGCCATCTCACTCTTAGAGCAAACCCAAAAGCACACCTTAGAGTCGCTTATAGACTTGGCCTACGACAGTTATTTGCCAGCATTTGAGGCGTTGATTCCTGGGTTAGTAAGATCGTTTGATGAGGCCCCTAACACCGATCTTGCCGAAGAAATTGAACTGCTTCGCAACTGGGATTTTCGCACCTCGGCAGATAGCAAGGCCATGACACTGGCTCACTATTACGGCACAGCGCTCTATCAGAAGGCTCCAAGTCTCAAGGGCTACAGCCCCATGGAGCTCATGCAGTATTGGGGGCAGTCGGCCGAACATAGTGAACTGAGGCGCGAGGTATTCGCCGAGGCGGTAAGTGGTTTGAGGCGTGATTTTGGGTCGTCGCTTATCGAATGGGCTGAGGTGAATCGCTATCAGCGCTTAGATGCCTCTATTTTTCAGGCCTTCAACGATAGCCTTCCAAGTGTCGGCATTGGCCATGCCAGCGGTCGATGGGGAGCATTGGCCGCCTATGGCGCGCGTTACACCAATAATACTAAAAAGATCTACGGTACTAGGGGCAATAGTTTTGTAGCTGTGGTTGAGTTTGGAGAAAGGCTACGCGCCAAAAGCCTTCTGGCAGGTGGGCAGAGCTCAGACGTGAACTCTAGACACTTCGACGATCAGGTAGAGCTCTACGCAGCGGGCCTTTTTAAGGAGGTACCCTTTTACCGCGAAGACGTGCTTAAGCGGGCTATTGAGACCTACCGTCCAGGTAAGCGCTACTAATTGTTGAGCTTTGGCTTTTTGACAATGACGATCTTGGCGGTGGCCCCAGTAGAGAGCATCCAGTTGTTGTTGTGAATCACTTCGCCGTTCTCGTCAACGGCGATCACTTGGGCCGTATTGAGCCCAACATAGCCCTGATTGAGCGCTTTGAACTCGATGGTATTGAAACCCTCTTTAAGGGGCACATCGATTTTCTTGAAGCGTCTACTGAGTAGGGCGTTGTATTCTACGATTTGATCGTTGACCACGATGAGTATGCGGTCTCCGTCTATTTCTCCGTGATCGCGCATGGCGATTCCAACGAATTCTCCTCGAGTGCTCACGTCTCCTAGGTAGACATCACCCGTCACTCGGTTGGCGTTGGCGTTCTCGGTTTGGGCGACTTTTGGGTCGATTACCAGGTCAAATCCGGCAGATTTCAGCTTATTTTCTTGAAGCATGTCGGGCCCTTTAGGGTCTTTGATCAGCCCGTCGCTGAGCATAGAAGGCATCTTAAGTAGGGTTCCAGAAGCCGCTTTTTGTATGCCTTTATTGGGTTCAGCCCCCTTTATTATGGGTCGTGTTGTAGGCAGATCTCCTTGCGCGCTGGCCCAACTCACTGAGATAGTGAGGGTAGCGAAGAATAAAATGAGTTTTAAGTTGCCCACGACAAAGTAGAAAAAGATCTAAATTGCAAAGTTATGAATCCTAACTAAGACTTTATGGAGACTATCGGTGCTATTGATTTTGCGGTGATTGCCGGATACTTTATTCTCATCTTCTCGATTGCGGCCTATGTGACCAAGAAAGAGCGCTCTTCGAATAGCGCTCAAGGGTATTTCTTAGGCGGACGCGACCTGGGTTGGTTCGCCATCGGCGCCTCATTATTTGCTAGTAATATCGGATCTGAACACCTGATCGGTCTTTCGGGTTCTGGTGCCAGAGGCGCCTTTCCGGAGGCCCAGTTTGAAATATTGGCCTCATTAATCTTACTGCTTCTGGGGTGGGTTTTTGTTCCGTTCTACTTAAAAAGCGGCGTGTTTACCATGCCTGAATTTCTAGAGCGACGCTACAGCACGGGCGCCCGCGTATACCTGTCGGTGGTCTCGATCATATCTTATGTACTCACCAAAATCTCATTTACCATTTTCGCCGGAGCCCTGGTCTTCGAAGTTTTATTGGGCATTCCATTCTGGACAGGGGCGCTCATAACCGTGTTGGCAACCGGCCTGTACACGGTGCTCGGGGGGCTGAAGGCGGTGATTTATACCGATATGGCCCAAGCGGTTATCTTCATACTGGGCGGAGTCTTGGCCACCTACTTTGGCTTACAGGCGATTGGCGGATGGTCAAACGTGACCCTGGCCATTCAAGAGAATGCGCCAGATCCAGACACCTTTATGAGCCTGTGGCGCAACAAAGAATACCCCTGGACGGGCGTGTTACTCGGAGCTCCTATTCTCGGAATTTGGTACTGGTGTACCGATCAGTTCATCGTTCAGCGGGTGCTATCGGCAAAAGATATTTCAACGGCTCGCAAGGGAACCATCTTCGGATCGTTCTTGAAGCTGCTTCCGCTGTTCATCTTTATTTTTCCAGGGATCATTGCTTATGCGCTCTCGGTCACCACCTATCCTGATTTGTTTACGGTGACCAATCCGATCACCGGAGAGGTGCGCACCACTACCGATGCTGCCCTGCCTGCCCTTATTCTACGCGTGCTTCCAGTGGGCGTCCGCGGATTAGTGGTTGCTGGATTCTTAGCTGCTCTAATGAGCTCGCTTTCTTCTGTTTTCAATAGTACCTCAACACTATTTACGTTCGACTTTTACAAACGCTGGCGCCCTGAGGCCTCAGAAAAGCAGCTGGTCTTGGTAGGTCGCTTAGCCACGGTAGTGCTGGTCATCGTCGGCTTGGCCTGGATTCCGTTTATGCGTCAACTCACCGAGGGCGGAGGTATCTACCGCTACCTACAAAGCGTTCAGGCTTATGTGTCGCCTCCGATCGCAGCGGCCTTTTTGCTGGGTATATTCTATAAAAAAATAAATGCCAAAGGAGCCCTTGCCGCGCTTTGGACCGGATTCATACTCGGAATGGCACGATTGGTGCTCGAGTACCTCACTCAAGAGTCGGGCCTAGTGCTCAATCCTAATGGGATGATCAATACGCTGGTCACCATGAACTTCTTACATTACGCGATCTTTCTATTTGTGGTAAGCGTTTCGGTCATGGTTGTGGTGAGTTTGGTCAATGCCAAATCAGCCCCTCCCGTAGAAGAAGCTTTAGTGTATCAATACATTAAAACCGAAGCGAACCAAACGAAGAGCCCTGCGATAGAGCGGTATCTTTCTATTATGATTATCGCTGTCGTGCTGTTTTTATGGTGGTATTTCAGGTAATTCGTAATGTATAATCGAACACAGACGTCATGAATATTAAACGCCTGCTCACCCTTTTAACTGCATTGATTATGAGCGCTTGCACCCAAACGCCTAAGCCCCAAGAATTGTTTGTTATTGGTCACAGGGGAGCAATGGGTTATGAAACAGAAAACACCTTGGCCTCGATAGAAAAAGCTGTTGAGCTGGGCGTTCCTATGATTGAGATTGATGTGTTTAAAATCGCCTCTGGAGAGCTCGTGGTTTTTCACGACGACTTGGTTGATAAACTCACAGACGGATCCGGCCCCATAGAAGAGCTCACTTTAGAGCAGGTCAAGGCGCTAACCCTTGAAGGCAATCATCAAATACCCACGCTCGAAGAGGTGCTCGATGCGCTAGATAAACGAACGGCTTTGAATATCGAGCTCAAGGGAGCGAATACGGCTGGCGATTCAGTTCGCATAGTTAGGCAGTATATTTCCGAGAAAGGGTACACTGAACAAGACTTCGTTTTTTCAAGTTTCAGGTGGCCAGAGCTGTACCGCGTGCGTGAGTTAGGGCCCGATTTTGACATTGCTGTGCTCACGGGTGACGACCCGCTTGATGCCATAAAAACGGCCAAAGCGCTTAAGGCTGTGGCGATCAATCCATGGTATAAAAGGGTTACGGCTGAAAATGTAGCTGCCATTCATGAGGCCGGATTCAAGGTCTTTACCTATACGGTAAACGAAGCCGAAGACATTGCGCTTATGCGCAGCTATAAGGTAGACGGAATCTTCTGTAACTACCCAGACCGTGCACTAGCTCAATAGGCTAAACAGCAGGGCTGCAAATGCGCCTCCGCACAAGGGCCCAACGACAGGAATCCACCCGTACGACCAATTCGAGTCTGCTTTTTCTTTAACCGGAAGTAATAGATGTGCGATGCGAGGTCCCATATCACGTGCCGGATTAATGGCGTACCCGGTCGTTCCTCCAAGGGAAATTCCTATGCCCCAGACCACAATAGCCACCGGAAGAGCACCAATAGAGCCCATTCCAATTTTTTCTCCCGAGGCCATCAACTCTGGATCTGTGAAGTGAAGAATCGCAAAGAGCAGCACAAAAGCTCCGATGAATTCGCTGAAAAAGTTTCGGGGCACGTTGGCGTATTCAGGTGCCGTGCAGAACACACCTCGGCGTGTTTCTAGACTCTCGGTCGCATTGAAGTGATCTTGGTACATAAACCATACCGCAAAAGAGGCCAAAATGGCCGCCAAAAACTGTACCCCAACATAGGCAAAGAAGTCAGATAGGCTTAGGCTTCCATTAATCAAAAGCGCTAGGCTGACTGCCGGATTCAGGTGAGCTCCGCTTATGGGTCCAGCCACTACCACCCCAATATAGACCGCGAAGGCCCAGCCGGCGCATGTGAGTACCCAGGCGCTAGCGCTACTGAATGATCCTTTGGTGTTTTTAAGTGAAACATTGGCGTTAACGCCTAGGCCGAGCAGCATCATTAAAAAGGTGCCAAAAAATTCTGCAGTGAGTGTGTTCATGGTATTAGCGGGTTAAGGCGTGTTGAACAGCCTTGTGCCAGCCTTTTTTGGTTTCTTCAAGGTCTGCGTTTAGGGTATTTGGACTAAAAATACGGGATTCTGTTTGTAACTCTTTAATCTGTTCTATTGAGTGAAAAAATCCGCTGGCTAGTCCGGCTAAGTAGGCGGCGCCAAGGGCCGTAGATTCTACCTCGCTAGGCCTGATTACAGGGGTTTGAAGTATGTCTGCCTGAAATTGCATGAGCAGGTTGTTGTTGGAGGCTCCGCCGTCTACCTTTAGGGCCTTGATGGGGTTGCCGGTGTCTTGTTGCATCGCGGTTAGAATATCCATGGTTTGAAAGGCGATGGCATCTAGGGCCGCACGTGCAATGTGTGCTTTGGTGGTGCCTCTTGTCAGGCCGGTGATTTGCCCTCTAGCGTAAGGGTCCCAGTACGGGGCCCCTAGGCCGACAAAGGCAGGTACAAAGTAAACCCCTTCGCTGTTCGGAACGCTGGCCGCAAGGGCTTCAACTTCAGAAGAGGCCTCTATAAATCCCAGGCTGTCTCTCAGCCATTGCACCACCGCTCCGGCCATAAACACACTACCCTCGAGGGCATAGGTCACTTGGTCTCCAATCTTCCAGGCGATAGTGGTAAGCAGGTTTGCTTGCGATAGCACGGGGTTTTTGCCAATATTCATGAGCATGAAACATCCGGTTCCGTAGGTGTTTTTGACCATTCCTACCTCGGTGCAATGCTGACCGAATAAGGCTGATTGTTGGTCACCGGCAATACCTGCTATCGGAATGGCTTTTCCGAAAATTGATTCGGCCGTATGTCCGTACACCTCGCTTGAAGAGGCCACTTTAGGCAGCATGGAGGCCGGAATTCTGAAAAGCGCTAACAGTTCGTGATCCCACTCTAGGGTGTTGATGTTGAAAATAAGGGTGCGCGATGCATTGCTGACATCGGTGACGTGAGTTTTTCCGTTGGTAAGCTTGTAGATGAGCCAGCTGTCTATGGTTCCGGCCTTTAATTTTCCGGCCTCCGCTTTTTCGCGCGCGCCATCTACATGGTCTAGAATCCATTCGATTTTGGTGGCAGAGAAGTAGGCGTCTATAACCAAACCGGTCTTGGAGCGTATAAGGTCGGTCTTGCCTTCGGCCTTTAAAGCCTCACAGCGCTCTGTTGTGCGTTTGTCTTGCCATACAATGGCATTATGAATGGGCTCAGCTGTATCGGCATCCCATACCACCACCGTTTCTCTTTGGTTGGTGATTCCTATGGCGTCTATCTCGGCATCTTCGCGGCTCAGCTGCTCTATCACCTCTTTGGCGACCTTGAGTTGTGAGCTCCATATCTCATTGGCGTCGTGTTCGACCCATCCGTTTTTAGGAAATATTTGCTTGAATTCTGTCTGTGCTATGGCCCTGACAGACGCATCTTGAGCGACTAGCAACGCTCGAGAACTCGTAGTGCCTTGATCCAGGGCTAATATATACCGTTTCATCTTCATCATTTTACACAAAAAAGATACATTATTTCGGCTTACGACTATGAAATAGCCCAGCGAATGCCGGCACTCTATGTATCTTTGAACGCATCATGGATCAGAACGAAGAATTCATCTCAGCGGCTCAGTCTCCAACCCTAGAGCGGTTTGAGGTAACGCATACGGCTCCGAGTAACATAGCCCTAGTTAAGTACTGGGGTAAGCACGCAGCTCAGTTGCCCGCGAACGCCTCAATTTCATTTACACTTTCGGCTGCCCACACTGCTTCAAAGGTGGTCTTTGAA
>JADHLU010000043.1 GCA_016780435.1 Flavobacteriaceae bacterium | reverse complement strand
CTTCGGAATCTCGGCGATCGCCTTGAAGATTACTTTATCACTAATCCGTATATAGATATGAGCTTTGCTGTAGGAGCGACGCTCGTTCTTATTGTTTTCGGAACCATAGCCGGATATGTGCCTGCCAAGCGCGCAGCGCGAATCAAACCAATTGTAGCCTTAAGAGACGAATAATGAAGTTATTATTTAAAGCAGATACTTGGGATGAGATCTTCAGTTCGATCAACAAGAATCGCGTGCGCACTATTCTTACGGTAATTGGTGTATTGTGGGGAATTTTCGTCTACATCGCTATGTCTGGAGCGGCGAAGGGATTAGATAACGGATTTGAACGTCAGTTTGAGTCGGTGGCCATGAACTCCCTCTTCGCGTGGTCGCAGTCTACATCTAAACCCTATAAAGGCTATAGAACCGGACGTCGCATACAGCTTAAATTGTCAGATGTTGAGGTGCTCAAAAAGCGTATTCCGGAGATTCAATACATAGCTCCACGTAATGCGACAGGTGTCTTTGGAGGCTCACCCGCACTAACCGTTAGAGGACAGAAATCGGGCAACTACAATGTCTACGGTGATTTTCCGGTCTATACTAAAATCGCCACCAAAAAAATATTTGATCAGGGTCGATTTATCAATCAATCAGACATAGATTACGACCGTCGCGTTTGTATTATTGGTGAGCGCACCAAGCGTGAATTGTTCGAGGATAGTGAAGAAGCTGTGGGCTCCTTTTTGCGTATCAACGGTATTTACTTTAGGGTAGTGGGGGTTCACAAGTTTGTTCCTGGTGGAGGTTTCGAGTCAGACGGAGATATTTTTATTCCGTTTACCACCTTTAATAAATTGTATAATAAAGCGGATGGAGTGGATTTCATGAGCATCGCCGCTTTCGACGACGCAGACATTATTCAGGTCGAGAAAGACGTAAAAACGGTTCTTAAGTCTATACACCAAGTTGACCCCACAGACGAAAGGGCCTTTGGTTCATTTAACCTGGGCGAGGTGTTTGGACGCATAAAAGGATTCGCCAACGGATTGACCTTTTTGTCTCTGGTCATTGGAATTGCGACCATTTTGGCTGGGGTGATAGGGATCGGAAATATTTTGCTGATCTCCGTGAAAGAGCGTACCAAAGAACTTGGCGTTCGCCGGGCTTTGGGAGCCACGCCTTCAGAGGTGAGAAATTTAATTCTATTGGAGTCTGTGTTTCTAACCGTGATCTCTGGCGTTATGGGTATCATATTAGGCGCCGGAACGTTAAGCTTGGTCAATAGACTCACTCAAGACACCGACTTTCCGTACACCAATCCAACTGTGCCCATACCCTATGTGCTCGGAGCCTTAGTGCTTATGGTAGTGCTGGGCACTCTAATTGGACTCATACCGGCTCAAAGGGCCGTTAGTATCCGACCTATTGAAGCATTAAGAGAAGAATAATTATAAAGTAAAACCTAATCCAACTAGTTACTAAATATCCATCACTATGAAAAAAGCCGTTCGGTACAGTATCATCGCAGTCATTGCCTTGGGCGCTTTATGGGCTGCCGCATTCTTTGTTAAATCGAACAGTAAAGCTTCGGTTACCTATGAAACGCTAAGTCCATTCTACGGAAGTATAGAAGAAAAAACGGTAGCCACCGGAACCGTTGTACCTGAAGATGAGGTTGAGATAAAGCCTCAGATACAGGGTATCATTGATCGTATTGTCAAGTACGAAGGTGACTTTGTGAATCAAGGAGACCTCATAGCCGTTATTAAAGTGGTGCCAAACGAGCAGTCTCTTATTGCTGCCATGGGGCGCGTAAAGAATGCAGAGTTACGAATGAACAATGCCAAGCTTGAATTTGAACGCAACGAAGAACTGTTTCAGCGCCAAGTTATCTCTAACCAAGAGTACAATAACTTGAAGCTAGCCTATGAGCAGTCTGCCCAAGAACTACGAAATGCGGAGGCTGATTACCAGATTATTAAAGATGGTTCGATTGGAGGCTCATCTTCGGCCAACACTAATATACGCGCGACTACTACCGGGACTATTCTGGAGATTCCTGTAGAAATCGGAGATCAGGTCATTCAATCAAACTCGTTTAATGCAGGTACTACGATTGCCACAGTTGCCGATTTGACCAAGATGGTTTTTGAAGGTAAAGTCGATGAAGGTGAAGTGGGTAAGCTTAAAGTCGGAATGCCTCTTAAGGTAAGCTTAGGTGCTATTAGCGATAAAGAGTTTGATGCACGCCTCAGATTTATTGCCCCTAAGGGACTGGAAGAGTCTGGAGCTGTAAAGTTTAAAATAGAGGGTGATGTAACGGTTGAGAATGATTTTACGATCAGGGCCGGATACAGCGCCAATGCCTCGCTTATTCTTGACAGAAAAGAAAACATATTAGTGCTGCCTGAGGCTTTACTTCAGTTTGATAAAGTGACCGATGAGCCCTACGTTGAAGTCGAAATTGGCGACCAAGAGTTCGAGCGACGTGAGATCAAAATTGGCATCTCTGACGGTATCAATGTCGAGATCCTAGAGGGTCTTACTGAAGCCGATAAGGTTAAACAATGGAACAAGACCGAGCCCATTAAAATAGGTTCAGAAAATGCGCCAGAGCGCGGAGTGTAACACTCAGTTATTAAACTAACACTACATAAACAATGAAGTTTCGATTATTTAGTATACTGACTCTTTCTGTAACACTTGCTTTTGGCCAAACCAAAAAAATGTCGCTCCAAGAGTGCGTAGAATACGCACTAGAGAACAACCTGACCATAGAGCAGTTTGAGTTAGACCTTGAGTCTGCCGAGTTAGGAGAGCTTGAAGGTCTCGGACAGTTTTTGCCTCGCCTTAACGGTTCGATGGGGGTAAATGAAAGTAAGGGTTTCGGTATTGATCCGAGAACAAACACGGCGAATCCGTCGTTAGTGGTTTTGCAAGGAAACCTAAACCTTTCTGTAGGTTATACCCTATTTGACGGTTTAAGAAATTTAAGAAGAGCGCAGCGTGCTGAAATGAATACCATTTCAAATCAGTACCGATTGGCCAATTTAAAAGATGACATTCGATTACGAGTGGCTAATGCTTATCTCAACGTGATCTCTTCAAAGGAATCGCTTAAAGTAGCTCAGGCACAGTACGGAGTTACCGAACAAGACATGAACCGCATCAAAGAACTGGTAGAATTGGGTGTGGTTCCGACGGGAGATCTGTTAGAAATTGAGGCCACAGCGGCCAATCAAGAGCAGGCAGTAGTCAATGCTGAGGCTAGAGTGATTTTGGCCCGAATCAATTTGGCGCAACTGCTTCAAATCACAGATTATGAAAACTTTGATATCGCTGACGAAGCCTTCGACGTGCCCAGCTCGACCATCTTAGATAAGTCTCCAAAACAGATCTTCACTAAGGCCATGAGTTTCAGAAACGACATTAAATTGGCCGAGACCAGCGTAGTGTTATCCGAACAAGACCTTAAGATTGCAAAGGGGGCTGCGCTTCCAACGCTGAATGCGTTCATGAATTACAATACGTTTGCCAGTGACCGTTTTCAAATAGACGATACCGGTAACCTCGTACGTCCAGACTTAATTGCCCAGCTGGAAGGCAATGATGGTGTTTCATACGGATTATCGTTGAACATACCGATTTTTAATGCGTTTTCTACTTCGAATAGTATAAAGCGTGCGGCGTTAAATGTGAAGCGTTCAGAGTTGCAATACGAACAAACCAAACTAGACTTGGAGAATGCTGTGAACCAGGCCTATAACGACGTGAAGACCTTTGCTAAGACATACGAGGCGGCCCAAAAGACATTAGATGCCCGACGACTAGCCTATAACTATGCGAAAGAGCGTTTTGAAGTAGGTTTGATGAACTCGTTCGACTTTAGCCAGGCTCAATCGCGCCTTGATAATGCCGAGGCTTCGGTAATTAGAGCGAAATACGATTACATCTTTAGGCTTAAGATTCTTGAGTTCTACTTTGGTATTCCGATTGCCGTCGTAGACTAGAATATGTTTTGAAGTCTTTCGCATATCTTTGAATATGGCATTAATTCTTGCTTTTGATACCTCTACTAAGGGCTGCTCTGCAGCCCTTTTTGATCAAGACCAATGCTTGGTTCAGACAGAGGCCATTGAAGAGGGTTTTGTGCATGCCGAGCGATTACATCTGCTAATAGAGTCATTATTTGATCAAACGGATCGCGAATTTAGTGCATTAGATGCCATAGCAATTGGCGCCGGTCCGGGATCATACACGGGCTTGCGAATAGGCATTTCTGCTGCAAAGGGATATGCTTTTGCCTTAGAGAAACCCTTGATCGCCATTGATAGTCTTGCGCTAATGATTGAGTCTATTGATACGCAATTAAAAACGGATCAGCCTGAAAAAATTGGAATTTTCTCGGCTATTGATGCGCGTAGACAAGAGGTGTATGCTAGGGTTCAAAATGGAGTTGGTGCGCTCGTAATGCCTTCTCAAGCTTTAGTATTAGAAGAATTTGCCCCTCATTCGTTAACCCGTAATTTCGAAACGATTTATGTGGTTGGAGACGCCAATGAAAAACTAAAGGATTTTTTCGCTGACCAGCTCGATCAGCACGATTTTAGGTTTGTGGATACCTTTCCTCACGCCATTCACATGGGTAAACTAGCTTTAGAGCGTTTTCGAGCAAAAGATTTCGTTTCTACCGAATACTTTGAACCCAATTACCTGAAAGAGGTATATATAACCCCTCCAAAAGAGTCGAAGTAGAAAACCACTAAGGTTTTAAACTGCAGCGTTAATAAGCACGCGATGTGGGAACGGGATCTCTATGCCTTCTTCATCAAAACGTCTCTTGATGTTTTCGATCATGTCAAATCGAGTGGGCCAGAAAACATCGGTATTTGCCCAATAGCGTATCGCTAAATTTACCGAGCTATCAGCTAACTCATGCACGAGAACAGCAGGCATTTTTTCTTCTTCTTTAAGTATGCGCTCATCGGCCTCGCACAACAGCAGCACCACTTCTCTCGCCTTTTGAATATTGCTGGAGTAGCTGATGCCAATAATTAAGTTTTCTCGTCTCAGTGGTTCAGAAGAAAAATTGACAATTTTATCATTAGAAAGATTGCCGTTTGGAATAATAACCGCCTGATTGCTAAAGGTCGTAAGCTTAGTATTGAAAACGGTGATCTGATTTACCGTTCCTTCAACCCCTTGGGCAGATATGAAGTCTCCAACCTTAAAGGGTTTGAAGATTAAAATCAGGATTCCGCCGGCGAAATTCGCTAATGAACCTTGTAATGCTAGACCTAAAGCCAAACCCGCAGCACCGAGCATAGCAATGAGCGATGAGGTTTCTACACCTAGCTGGGTAATAATCATTACGATTAAAACCACCTTAAGTGTAATACTAATAAAATCTTCTAAAAACTGTTCTAGAGTGCGATCGAAGTCTTTGCGATCAAAGAATTTTGCAACAGCTATATCGATTAATCGAATTACCCACCAACCGACAAAGGCTGTAATCATTGCACTAGCTATGTTCGGAAGCACCTCCCATAGAAGGTTAATCATTTGCTCAAGATGTTTTTCGTAATCCTTTAAGGTTTGTTTAATCATGATACAGCTTGTTGAGTAGTTGTGATGTATTAAAAATCGGTAAAGAACAGCTGCCCTTAACGCACACAAAGATAGGCGTTTGCTTTAAATTGGCTTCTCTGCGCAGCAGCCCATTTGGGTTCGGTTTTTCAGCTGCGGCCAACACGCTATTAGGTAGATAATGTCGACTCACTTCACGCCCTTTTTGATAGTAATCTTCTCCAATAATGGCGATCTCATGAAACTCAAACTGATCGTATAAGGCCAGCTGCAGCCAGGCCGAATAGCTTCGTGGGTGCTGTGTACATTGAGACCTCATGGCTTGCACTAGATCAGACGCCCTTTTGCTGTACTGAGGTTTGCTTAAGAGGGCCCCTAATCGAAATAAGTTTTTGCCCATTAGGGCGTTTGAGCTGCTGATTACATTGTCTTCTACCTCTAAGGTTCGCCTTACTACTTGTTTTTGAAGATCAGAGGTGAAATATAAGAAGCCATTGGGCGCATCAAAATGAGCGCTGACATATCGGCTCAGATGCTCAGCCCGATCTAGGTACTTAAGGTCAAAGGTGACCTCATAGAGGTCGATGAAGCATTGAATACAGAGCGCATAGTCTTCTAGAAATCCGTCGACATCTGCAGTAGTGGTGTTTTTTATGCGCACCAAGCGCCCATCTTGATCGATGCGATCAGAAAGCATTTGCGCCGCGTTTACGGCCAAATTAAGGTAACGGTCTTTTACGGTATCGGTCAAATCAAGGTAGCGAATGCTATGGGTAAGCGCACTCACCACTAAGGCATTCCATGAGCTTATGATTTTGTCGTCGCAGGCCGGTTTTTGGCGTTTCTGCTGAAACAGCTGTAGTCTGCTCAGTCCAGTTTCTATTGATTTCTCTAAAGTTTGAACCGAAATTGTTAATGTATGTGCCAGCTCTTCATTGGACTCTGTTCGGTACAATAAATAGTGACCGTGCTCCCAGTGTCCGAGTTCGTTAACATTGTAAACCACCGCGAACAACTCGTAGAGATCGCCTAATGCTTGCTTTAATTCTTCTTGTGTAAATCGATAATAGGCGCCTTCTAGCTGTTGGCCCGATTCGTCTAATGAATCGGCATCTAAAGAGGCGAAAAATCCTTTTGAAACTTCATCGTACAGCCACTTTTCTAAAAAGTCTATTGTTTTTAACGCAACGTATTGATACCATTTATTGTTGGTTACTGCAAAGGCTTTAGCATAAAGGCTGAGCAGCTGTGCGTTGTCGTAGGCCATTTTTTCGAAGTGCACCACGTGCCAGCGATTGTCTACGCTATAGCGCGAAAATCCGCCGTTAATGGGGTCGAATAGGGCCCCATAAGACATGCGATCAAGGCTTTTTTGAACGTGGTCAAACAGGCGCTGATTTGGGCGGAGCAGGTGGTAGTGCAGCGCAAATTCTAAGGTATTGGGCATCATGAACTTGGGCGCTCCTTTAAAGCCTCCGTATTCGGTATCTACCGCGCTTAGGTATTCGTGAACAAGTTCTTCAAATTC
>JADHLU010000042.1 GCA_016780435.1 Flavobacteriaceae bacterium | reverse complement strand
GTGATTAATTTGTCGGGAAGAGGAGACAAAGACCTTCAAACCTATATTAACTACTTCGACTTATGAATCGCATAAAACGCGCATTTGAGCAAAAAAAGCCGCTCATTTCTATTTACGCCACCGCCGGATTTCCGGCATTAGATGACACCGTTGAAGTCATTCAATCCTTAGAGGCCGCAGGGGCCGACATGATAGAGATTGGATTGCCTTTTAGCGATCCCCTTGCCGATGGCCCCACTATACAACAGAGCTCTACCAAGGCCTTAGAAAACGGAATGTCAACCAAAGTACTCTTTGAGCAGCTCGAAGGCATACGAGATAGCGTATCTATTCCGCTGATCATAATGGGATACTTTAATCCTGTGCTTCAGTTTGGTGTGGCCGAATTCTGTGCAGCCTGTGAAAAGGCGGGTATAGACGGTCTGATACTGCCTGACCTTCCGCTAGAGATATACACCCGAGATTACCAGGAGCTATTCGAGCGCCATGGGCTATCGATGATATTTTTAATCACCCCTCAAACTAGTGAGAGCCGAATTAGGGCCATTGAAGCCGCGAGTAACACCTTCATATATATGGTGAGTTCTTCGAGTACCACCGGAAGCACTGCAGGTTTTAGCGAATCGAATATGGCCTATTTTAAGCGCATAGCCGATATGAACCTATCGGTTGAGACCCTTGTCGGATTCGGCATAGCCGATGCACTTACCTTTAGCCAAGCCAGCCAGCACTCAAGAGGGGCCATCATTGGCTCAGCCTTTATAAGACATCTCGAAGAACGAGGCACCCAACACATAGCCGAATTTATTAATGCATTAAATGCCAAGCATGTTTAAGAAATACAAGTCTTCACTGTTCAATGCACTGCTATTCTGCGTGATCCCTGGACTATTACCTTTTTCGTCAGAGCCCCACATCATTGGAAAAGTGCGCTGGGTAATGGGTGGAGCTAATGGAATGCAAGCCCTAGACTACTTCGATCTAGTCATGTACGGAGCACCTTTTGTCTACCTACTTTACGTGCTGATCAAAATGGGCAATGAAGCTCTTCGGTCTAACGGGTAAAAACCGGTTTTAGTGCGTCTTTGGTCTGCGCCGCATCTAAGCGGTAGCCCTCAGCCTCAAAGGCATGAATAGCCTCAAGCGTTGGGTTTTTAAGCTCAATTAGGTATCGCGCCATAACTCCGCGCATGCGTTTAGCGTAGAAAGAAATAATCTTGAGATTTCCGTTCTTAAAGTCTTTGAATTCAGGATGCACTACAGGTTGTTTGAGTTTGCTTAACGCAACCGCTTTGCTGTATTCTTTGCTAGCCAGATTAACCACCATCTCATCGGCACTGAGCTCTTTTTCAAGGGATTTGGTGAGTGTACTCGTCCAAAATTCATAGAGTGAGCGCGATTCAGCAATCGAAAGCGATGTACCCATTTCTAATCTATAAGGCTGAATGAGATCAAGCGGGCGAAGCATTCCGTAGAGCCCAGACAAAATACGCAGCCGCTCTTGCAAGGCTTTTAGCTGATTAGCAGCTAAGCTGTACACGTCTAGCCCCTTGTACACATCTCCGTCAAAGGCGTAAACCGCCGGACGTGAATTTTCTGCAGTAAACGGCATTGAAAAGGCCTTGATCCGCTCCTCATTGAGTGAGGCCAAATCGGCCGAAATATGCATGAGCTGCTGAAGGTCTTTAGCCTTGAGTTTTTTCAATTCGCGATGCACCTTTTTGGTCTGCTCTAAAAAAAGCGGCTCGCTAGGTGCAAGAGCAGGAAGTGCAGATTCAAAGTCTAGTGATTTGGCCGGAGAGAGTAAAATTTTCATAGCGTTCTTAGGCATTTGTGTACGACCTCCATTTTTCAATACAGGCCACAAAATCTTGAGGCAATTCAGACTCAAAAGTTAAGAATTTTCCAGTAACTGGATGCTCAAAGCCTAGGGTTCGCGCGTGTAGCGCCTGTCTGGGAAGCACTTTAAAACAGTTCTGAACAAACTGCTTGTATTTGGTAAAGGTGGTTCCTTTGAGTATGCCGTTTCCGCCATAGCGCTCGTCGTTAAACAACGGGTGCCCAATGTGTTTCATGTGGGCCCTAATTTGATGTGTGCGACCCGTCTCTAAAACGCATTTAACTAAGCTCACATACCTAAACGATTCCATCACCTCGTAATGCGTTACGGCTGGCTTTCCGTAAGTTCCGTCTTCAAAAACATCCATCTGCAGGCGATTCTTTAGGCTTCTACCAATGGCTCCCTCTATGGTTCCAGCCTCCTCTTCAAAGATTCCCCAAACCAGTGCTACGTACTCCCGCTTAGAGGTCTTCTCAAAAAATTGTCGGGTGAGATGAACCAATGCAGAAGCTGTTTTAGCAACCACTAACAGTCCCGAGGTGTCCTTATCTATTCGGTGCACCAGTCCCGGGCGGTTATCTGCATTTAATGGCAGCCCGTTGAAATGATGCATAAGAGCGTTGAGTAAAGTGCCCGAGTAGTTGCCATGGCCCGGATGAACGACCATGCCGGCCGGTTTATTGACCACCACCACTTGGTCGTCTTCGTAGACTACCTCGATCGGAATGGCCTCGGCCACCAATAGCTGCTCATAAGGCGGATGCTCAAACAGCACCTTCACCACATCGTAGGGCTTAACCTTATAATTCTGTTTTACCGGCTTTTCATTGACCCAAATATTTCCGTTTTTGGCCGCAGCTTGGATCTTTGAGCGCGTTGCATGTTCAATAAAATTCATCAAAAACAAATCAACCCGAAGGGGTTCTTGTCCTTTAGCTGCTTCAAACGCATAATGCTCATGCAGCGCCTCTGCCTCGGGCAGATCGTCTAAAAAATCGGTCTGGTTGTCTTTCATTGAATACTGTCTTTTCCGTTTCCTAAAACCAGGGTGAGCACGTCATTCTGACCCAACAGGGTGCCCTTCTGAACAGTGGTTTCCCCAATTCTGACCTCATAGACCATGTCTTTTCCAATGGCGTCAATGTAAACGGCAGAGTCATTGACCTGAAGACCTGAAGAATTAAGCTTATTTCTAGCGTTTCGCTCGGTAGATTGAATGACATCTGGCAGAGCAATACGCTGGTAATCTCCTCTGTTTATTACCAGGTAAATCTTGCGGTTCGACTTTACCTTTTCAAAGGGCAGCGGATTCTGTTCTCTCACCGCAAAAGGCTCGAATTCAGCACTGAACGAGATAGTGTCGTAAACTTCATACCGCAGTGAAAGGGCGTCTAGAATACCCGAAACCTCCGAAATTGATTTTCCCCTTAAATCAGGAACACTCACTTCTTTATTGTGCTGAGTGAAAAGGGCTAGGCCCCATCCGCTTAGGTTAACGAGCAAAAAAATAAGCGTAGCGGCCAAACCTAATTGAATCCAAAAAACGGTTGAAATAAAGAAAGAGAACAGTCTCTTCATAGGGAAAGTTTCAGTAGACAAAGATAGAAAAAGGGGTGATTTTTAGTACTTTTCAGCGGTCAAGAACACAAACTATGGCAAAAAGTACACGGCGCTTAAAAGTGGCAGTAGTGATGGGAGGCTATTCTGCTGAACGAGAAATATCCCTTTTGAGCGGCGCGCATGTTTGCGAACACTTAGACCCTAAAAAATTTGAGGTTTACGCCGTAGACATTCAAAAAGATTCATGGAATGTGGTTTTAGATGACCATCACATAGCTATTGACCGCAACGATTTCAGCTTCACCTTGGAACAGCAATCTATTCACTTTGATGTGGTGTTCAACGCCATTCACGGTACCCCAGGCGAAGACGGAGTGCTTGCTGCCTACTTCGAATTGCTGCAAATCAAACAAACCGCAAGCGGTCATTACGCTTCGGCCTTGACTTTTAACAAGCGTGATCTCTTGCTCATTGCTAGGCAGCTGGGAATTCCCTCGGCCAAGTCCCTGGCCGTAAACCTGAATGACTCTCATAATTTCAGCACAGCATTTCAATCGCTGAACCTACCCGTTTTTGTTAAGGCAAATCGTTCGGGAAGCAGTTTTGGAATTGAAAAAATAAGTACGGTTGATGAATTAATGCCGGCTCTAAAAAGGGTCGCAGAAGTGGACAAAGAGATACTCATAGAAGAAGCGCTTGTTGGACCTGAAATAACGGTCGGAGTTATTCAATTAGAAGGCGAACTAGTCGCCCTTCCCGTTACCCTAATAGAAACCGACAACACCTTTTTTGATTTTGAAGCGAAGTACCTTGGTGCCTCTAGAGAGATTACTCCTGCTCCACTGCCTGAAGACCAATTGGCGCAAGCAAAAGAATGGGCTGTTATGCTTCACAAGCACCTCGGATTAATGGGCGTTTCTAGATCTGAATTTATACTGGTCGACGGCATACCTCATTTGCTCGAGATCAATACCACACCGGGGCTCACCAAACAAAGTATTATTCCGCAACAGCTCAAGGCGGCGGGCCTGACGCTTGCTCAGTTGTTCGAGGCCATGATCGATCAAGCTCTCAACGATTAATTTGTACCTTTCGGACATGAAAAAGGCCGTCTTTCCGGGATCTTTTGATCCCATCACACTCGGGCACTACGACATTATTCAGAGAGGTCTTTCTCTTTTTGACCACTTGGTAGTGGCCATAGGCGAAAACAGTGAAAAGGGCTACCGATTTAGCCTCGAGGAGCGTTTGGCTTTTCTGCAGAAGGCTTTTGGAGATGAGCCTAGAATTGAAATCACCACCTATTCGGGTCTAACAGTTGATTTTTGTAAAAGCGTAGAAGCCCAATTCATACTTAGAGGGCTGCGCAATCCGGCTGATTTCGAGTTTGAGAAAGCTATAGCCCACACCAATAGAACGCTTTCTAAGATTGAAACCGTCTTTCTACTTACCGCCTCTGACAAGGCTTTTATAAGTTCTTCTATAGTGCGTGACGTTTTAAAGCACAACGGAGATATCAGTGCATTAGTACCACAACCCGTAAGTGAATTGATTGCTAGTCTTGGCCGTTAAACAGGCCTACTATGTTTTTGTACGAATGCCTTAAGGCTACACGCTGCTCTGAATCGCTCAACCAGACCACCTCGGTAATTCCTTCATCGACCTGAGGATTTAAGGGACCTTTATAATCAGAGCGCATTTCGTACCAGAAAGTCGTCTTGAGGCGTACCTCTCCTTTTCGTTTAAATAGGTGATACGTAATCGCGCTTTGAGGTCCGAGAGCCACTTCAGGAAGTCCGGTTTCTTCACAAACTTCTCGAATAGCCGCCTCTTCAAGGGTCTCGCTCTTTTCAATCTTACCCTTTGGAAGATCCCATTTATTGTTGCGATAGATAAAAAGTACCTCGTGTTTTTTATTGCGAACTACTCCGCCCGCGGCGATCACTTCTTTGTAGCACTCTTTAAACAGTTCTAATGGGT
Source organism: Flavobacteriaceae bacterium (assembly GCA_016780435.1). Next base: position 1,740 of record JADHLU010000042.1, on the reverse strand, counting down.
CTTGCGGCTTATCAAATCGCAGATAAGTGGTGTTTTTCTTTGGTTTTTCGAACAGTAAAGTCACCAGAGCTCGAAGCGCTTTCTTGGAGCTTATTTCTTTGGTTTTTTCTTGCCGTTTACAGCCATGTGACTGTAGAACAAGTCGATTCTCATTGACGAAAACTTCGTACATTCGCGCTATGATTTTGGACAAAGAAACAGCCTTTAAAACGGCAGAGCTTCTGCTACAAATAAAGGCAATTCAACTGAATCCTGAAACACCTTTTACATGGGCCTCAGGAATGCGCTCGCCGATTTATTGCGACAATCGCTTAGCCCTCTCTTTTCCTGCGGTTAGAAACTATCTTCGACAGGAGTTTGTGCGCAAAATTGAACAACAATTTGGCACCCCAGAGGTCATTGCCGGTGTAGCTACAGGGGCCATTGGAATTGGGATTCTAGTCGCCGAGTCTATGGGGCTTCCCTTTGTTTATGTACGTCCAGAACCCAAAAGTCATGGACGTATGAATCAGATCGAAGGCCTGTTGCACAAAGGCCAGAATGTGGTGGTGATTGAAGACCTTATTTCAACCGGAAAAAGCAGTTACAAGGCCGTCGAGGCGCTCGAAGAAGCGGGGGCTAAAATCAAAGGAATGGCCGCCATCTTTACGTATAATTTCGAAAAGGCCAATGCACTATTCGAAGACAACGAATTAAAGCTGATTACTCTGAGCGATTACAACCACCTAATTCAATTTGCCCAGATAAATGAAACGATAACTACAGAGCAATTAGAGTTACTCGCGCAGTGGCGAGCTAATCCAAGTGATTGGAACCCAACCTCCAACTAACATTAAGCTTAAAGCATGGAAATTTCTACCGAACAAAAAACCGTAAACACGGCTCAAAAAGAACTGTACTCTTTTTTGTCCCAGGTCTCCAACTTTGAGCACATTATGCCCGAAAACATCAGTGTTTTTAGTGTCTTAAGCGATGATGCGTTCAAATTTGCCCTCAAGGGAATGCCCGAAATTGTGTTGAAATTTGAAGAGCGCAGCCCCGACCAACGCGTTGTTTTAGGTTCTACCAACGAACAGTTTCCCTTTCAATTAAAGGTCGAAATTGGAGGTAACGAGCAGCAAGCCACATTGGATCTGTATTTTAGCGGATCATTCAACCCGATGATCAGCATGATGATCAAATCGCCACTGACCAACTTCATCGAAACGCTAGCCTCGAAAACGGTTCAGCATTTTTCGGCGTAAACAAACCGGGTTTCTGAACTATCCAGCAAAAAACGGTGCTGATTGACGTCTTGAACCTGAAGCCTTCCGTCTTGGTTAACGCCTAAAATTTTTACGCTCTGGTAATCGCCTTGATTCACGGAAACTTCGCAGTAATCCCCCTTTCGATAAAGCACCTCTTCAAATCGATTTAAAAGCGCAACATACGCCTGGGGCTCGAGCTCTAATTGACCACCCATGGCTTCTTCTATAGAGGCAGAGAGATTTCGAGCAAGCCGGTCTATATCATGAGTTTCATTGGTTTTTAGCGTTACAGAGGTGGCATGGGTCAATGCTTCAAAAGAGTGTTGATTCACATTGATTCCCACCCCCACAACGAATGGACTGCTTTGAGAACCTAGCAAAGCACGTTCAACAAGAATACCACAGATCTTTTTAGAGCCTGACATTATGTCGTTTGGCCATTTGATGGCCAAATCAGGCACTCCTAACTGACCTAATAAACGCATTACCACCA
>JADHLU010000041.1 GCA_016780435.1 Flavobacteriaceae bacterium | reverse complement strand
ATTCAAGTAGCGCTCTAGTTCGCTTAATACCGTTTGATAGCCTTTGGCCTGATCTTGAGGAACAAAGGGGTGCAGGTTGGCCCACTTGGCCCAGCTGAGCGGAAGCATTTCAGTAGCCGCATTGAGCTTCATGGTGCAGCTTCCAAGCGCGATCATCGAGTGATTCAGCGCCAAGTCTTTACGCTCTAAGCGCTTGATGTAGCGCATGAGCTCGGTTTCGCTTTGGTAACTGTGAAACACCTCGTGGGTTAAAAATAGAGTGTTGCGCGCGTGCTCTTCGTTCTCAGTGCTTAGAGCCAGGGTTGAAAGCGTCGTTTCGACCTCTGTGATTGAACAAGCCACTTCGCTGATGATTTCGACCAGCCTTGCCACATCAAGTGCATTTACCGTCTCGCCTAACGATAGTGAAAGGCTAGAGGCGTCTATATAATTCAAATTGATCGATGCGGCCAGGGCATGGGTTTTAACCCCTTGAGCATCTATACCTGAAACATGTAGGGTGTCAAAGAAGGTAGTGTTAGATACTCTAATTCCTTTTTGCTTGAGCAAATAAGCTAAAGCCCCTGTCATTTGACGAATATGCCCAGCAATCGCTCTTAGTCCATCTGGTCCGTGGTAAACCGCGTACATCGAGGCCATAACCGCAAGAAGCACTTGAGCAGTACAGATATTTGAGGTGGCCTTGTCGCGCTTGATGTGTTGCTCGCGTGTTTGAAGAGCCATTCTTAAGGCCGGATTACCGTCTGTGTCTACGGTTTTTCCGATGATTCTTCCAGGTATAGATCGTTTGTATTCACTTTTAGTAGCGAAAAAAGCGGCGTGCGGCCCGCCGTATCCTAACGGAATTCCAAAGCGCTGCGTGGTACCTACTACGACATCGACTCCGTAATGTCCGGGAGCCTCGAGCACTACAAGGCTCATAATGTCGGCTGCAACTGCAATGCGAATATCGTGCGGTTCACACCTTTGCTTGAAGCGCTTTAAATCGGGAATAGCCCCATACTTTCCTGGGTATTGCACCAGTGCCCCAAAGAAGTTGGCGTCAAGCTTGGCGCTGCTGAGATCTCCGACAACGAGCTTAATGCCTAAAGGTGTTGAACGGGTTTGCAGTAGGCTTAAGGTTTGAGGAAGTATCTGTTCATCAACAAAAAAGTCGAGTACTTCGTCTTTTTTCTGAGCCCTTGATCTCAAATCATAAAGCATGGTCATTGCCTCGGCAGCAGCAGTACTTTCGTCAAGGAGCGAAGCGTTTGCCAGTTCCATACCGGTCAAGTCGGTGATGACGGTTTGGTAATTGAGTAAGGCTTCTAGACGGCCTTGAGCAATTTCGGCCTGATAAGGGGTGTAGGCCGTATACCATCCCGGGTTTTCAAGAATATTGCGCTTAATAACCGATGGTAATATGGTTTCGTGGTAACCCAAACCAATAAACTGTCTGTAAACCTCATTGCTGTCAGCCAATGCTTGAAGGTGGTCGAGAACTTCCGATTCGCTCATGGGTGAGGGCAAATCCATAGGTTTCCCTAATCGAATGTCGGCCGGTATAGTTTCAGCAATCAACTGCTCTAGGGAGCCTGCATTGATCTGTTTCAGCATTATAGAGAGGTCTGAAGCGCTAATTCCGATGTGGCGATCTGCAAATGTTTTCATGGTAAATGGGCATAAACAAGAGCACAAAATTATAGATTTACACGCTGAGGTTAACGCTGTTGAGGTCCTATTTTAGGGCATTTATCAAAAAGTGTTAAGAAGTTTTAGTTTTGTTTAAGAGCAGTGTATTCTAAGTGGCTAGACTTTTATATAAAATCGAGTATGCACGTGGCGTTCGCCGTGGTTGCATTGGCTAGCACGAACGCTCTTTACTTAAACAAACCTATATCTATTGAGTACCTCGTCTGGCTTTTTTCTGCAACCCTTCTGTATTATAACGCTTTAAAGTATGTTCAGCCGTTTCTCACTAACGGGATGCGCAACAAGCGCCTTCGAGCGGCTCTAGTCTTGATTACCCTAGTCGCTGCCTCGGTATGTCTGTATCTGTTTCGGACCTTTTCTACTGCACAATACGAGCTAACTGCAATTGCCTTGGCACTCGGGGCTAGTTATGCTCTCTCTCCAAATGCGCTGTTTTCGCGCGAGAATGGATTGCTGAAAACCCTTACGGTCGCTGTGGTTTGGGCTATAGTTACCGTATTGATGCCGAACAATAGCTGGTCAGATTTAGGCACTACTACTTGGCTGCAGTTTGTGGCGACTATCTTTTGGGTTTTGGCCTTGATGCTTCCGTTTGAACTTAAAGATGCAGCCCTTGATAGACTGACTTATAAAACCGTGGTTCAGCAAATAGGGCCTAACAAAAGTCACTATCTGGCTCAGTTGTTTTTAGCCTTATGGTTTATAGGTATGTTAGCGTTACCCTTGCGTTTAGAGCAGTATTTGGCCCTGATTTCAACCTATGTGATCTCCTTGGCCTTTATACGCCGAGCCATGCTCATGGCGCAAGATTTTTTTGTGGTGTTTTGGGTAGAGGCTCTTCCTGTTCTTGGCCTAGCGACCTATGCAGGGTTTTACTTATGGCTTAAGTGAGCGAGCGCTTTCTTCAACCTTTGCTTTGAGTTCCTCCTTAAAGGCGATTATCTTTTCCAAGAGTTCCGCATCACTACAGGCGAGTATTTGAGCGGCGAGAATTCCGGCATTCTTCGCCCCATTAAGGGCCACGGTGGCAACCGGCACACCAGAAGGCATTTGAAGGATAGAGAGTACAGAATCCCATCCGTCTATAGAATTTCTACTTTTTACCGGAACCCCGATTACGGGCAGTGGGCTTATTGAGGCCACCATTCCTGGAAGATGCGCTGCTCCTCCCGCTCCAGCGATGATTACCTTAATATCTTTAAGGTGCGCCTGCTTGGCAAATGCGACCATTTTTTCTGGTGTGCGATGGGCCGATACAATATCGACACTGACCTCGATTTCAAACGATTGAAGTATGTCAATGGCCTCTTGCATGACGCTGAGGTCACTTGTGCTACCCATTATAACAGCTACTTTACCCATGGCTTTTAACGATTAGAGATTCTTTTACTGTTTTTGCTTTCTGGTAGGCTGAAGCGCGATCGGTATCGACCACGGTTACGTGCCCCATCTTTCGAAACGGACGCGTCTCCGTTTTTCCGTAAATATGAACCGATACGCCTTTCATGGCCAGAACGGTATTTATGTTTTCATAGACCACCGGACCGTGGTACGGTTCGGCTCCGACCAAGTTAACCATAATTCCGATCGCCTTAGAATCTGTATTGCCCAGTGGAAGGTCTAAAATGGCTCTTAAGTGCTGCTCAAACTGGTTGGTATAACTGGCCTCTATGCTGTAATGCCCGCTGTTGTGTGGCCTAGGCGCAACTTCATTGACCAAAATGTTCTGTTTTTTATCGAGAAAAAGCTCAACCGCGAGTAGTCCGGTAATTTGAAGTTCAGTAGCCACCCTTAGGGCAATTTCTTTTGCTTTTTCAGCCAAATGCTCTGGAATAGCTGCCGGGCATACGACGTATTCTACCTGATTGGCAGTCGGGTGAAAATCCATTTGGACCACGGGGTAGGTGGTGACTTCTCCCTTTTCGTTGCGCGCGACAATGACCGCGAGTTCGTATTCGAACTCAACTTTTTCCTCAATCAGGCAGGGGGTGTCGGGCAGTGTTTGCAGGTCTTCAGTGTTTTTAAGTATTTGAACACCTTTACCGTCGTATCCGAATTCGGCACTCTTCCATACGCATGGAAAGTGGAGAGCGTCTTTTAAGAGCGCCTCCTTAGATTCGTAGGTTTTAAAAGGGGAGGTTGGAATACCGTGATTCAAGTAGAAAGTCTTCTGAAGACTTTTGTTGCGAATGATTTCAAGGGCTTCTGGCTCTGGAAACACCTTCACACCTTGTTGTTTCAGGGTCTTTAGTGCCTCTACGTTGACGTTTTCTATCTCAATGGTCAGTACGTCTAATCCTTGGCCGAATGAAACCACGGTAGCGTAGTCTAGCAGATCGCCTTGCACAAACTCATTGCAGCTCATCCGGCAGGGGGCGTCAGCAGCTTGGTCTAAAACCTTGGTGTAGACGTCCCATTTTCGGGTTTCGTAGAGCAGCATTTTTCCGAGCTGCCCTCCTCCGAGAATTCCTAGTCGAAAATTTGATGTGAAATACTGCATAGAATCAACTGTTAGGGCAAAAGTAGCACAATTCTAAAATTGTATCTTTAACGCTTCAATTCAATGACCGTATGCGTCTTCTCGATAAAGATTTTGAACTTTTTGTTACCCAGCAAGAAATCGAGTCGGCTATAGCGCGAATAGCTCAAGAAATTAGCCGTGATTACGGTGAAAAGTGTCCGCTATTTGTGGGTGTTTTAAATGGGTGTTTTCGCTTTTCAGGTGAGTTTTTTAAGCACTATAACGGGGCCTGTGAAGTGAGCTCCGTGAAGATGGCTTCTTACCAAGGGCTAACTTCTACGGGCATTGTAGAGACTCTTTTAGATGTCTCGGCTCCGGTAGACGGAAGAGATATTATTATCCTCGAAGACATTGTAGACTCTGGTCGTACCTTGCAACAACTGGTAAATCACTTCGCCGATAAAAATATCAATAGCTTTAAGATTGCTACACTTTTTTACAAGCCCGCCGCCTACAACAAAGAGTACGAGGTGGCCTACAAGGGTATTGAACTGCCCAACGAGTTTGTGGTGGGTTATGGCTTAGATTATAATGAACGCGGACGTGAACTCAATGATTTATACATACTAACCTCTAGATGAAAAACATAGTATTATTCGGCAAGCCTGGTGCAGGAAAGGGCACTCAGGCCGCTATTTTGAAAGAAACCTTTGAATTGGTACACATTTCTACGGGAGACGTGTTCAGGGCAAATATTAAAGGGAATACTCCTTTAGGCGTTTTAGCTCAATCGTATATGGACAAGGGCGAGTTAGTTCCTGACGCTGTAACGGTGGATATGTTGAGCGCAGAGGTGGCCAAGAACCCCAATGCCAAGGGCTTTATTTTCGATGGATTTCCGCGTACAGTGGCTCAAGCCGAAGCGCTAGATACCCTGTTAGAAGAAAAGTCTATGAAGGTTAATGCTACCATTGGTTTGGTCGCTGACGATGAAATACTCATTGAGCGCCTTTTAGAGCGTGGAAAAAGCAGCGGAAGAACCGACGACACCGATGCGGATAAAATTCGAACGCGTTTCGAGGAGTACAATGAGAAAACGGCTCCGCTTGTCGCCTATTACAGCGCTCAAGGCAAGTACGAAGAGGTGAATGGTATAGGTGAGATCGAGGCCATAAGCGCACAACTTTCGGGTATTATAGATCGCTTATGACCGAAGGTAATTTTGTTGATTATGTAAAAATCCACGTGGCCTCTGGCAATGGTGGTAAGGGCTCTACGCACCTTCATCGCGAAAAGTACGTCGCAAAAGGCGGGCCAGATGGAGGGGACGGAGGCCGAGGCGGGCACGTCATTCTTCGAACCGACCCCAATCTATGGACATTAGTTTCGTTTAAGTTCAAACAGCATTACAAGGCAGGACACGGAGAGCACGGTAGCAAAAATCGTTCAACCGGGGCTGATGGTGAGGATGTATTTGTTCCTGTTCCGCTCGGAACGGTGGTGCGCGATGCCGATACCAATGAAGTGCTTGCAGAGCTCACAGAAGAGAATCAGGAGTTTTGTGTAGCTGAAGGTGGTATGGGTGGTCGCGGAAACTGGCACTTTAAAACGGCAACGAATCAAACTCCGCGCTATGCGCAACCTGGAATTCCGGGCTATGAAAAGCAAATCTTACTCGAATTAAAGGTCTTGGCTGATGTGGGTTTAGTGGGGTTTCCGAATGCCGGAAAGTCTACTCTTTTGTCGGTGCTCACCTCGGCTAAACCAAAGATTGCAGACTATCCTTTTACCACCCTTAAGCCCAACTTGGGAATTGTCGCTTACCGCGATTTCAGGAGTTTTGTGCTTGCAGATATTCCGGGCATAATAGAAGGAGCTTCAGAAGGGAAGGGGCTCGGGCACTACTTCTTGCGGCACATTGAACGCAATTCGATCTTGCTATTTGTCATTGCCGCTGATAGCGACGACATCGTCTCTGAATACAACATTCTGCTGAACGAGTTGCGCAAGTACAATCCTGAGTTGCTAGATAAGAGGCAGGTAATCGCCATTTCTAAAAGCGACTTGCTGGATCAGGAACTCAAAGAAGAGATGGCCGCTAGCATTAGTCAAGAGTTTAAAGAAATTCCTCACCTCTTTATCTCTTCTGTGGCCCAGCAAAATCTGGTCGAACTCAAGGATCTGCTTTGGACTGAGCTCACGAACTAAGAGGGCCTACCGGTATTCTTCGCGAACCGGAGTGAACACATCCATAAGGACGCAGTCGGTAATGGCCTTTCCATAATGCCATTGATTAGAAGGGATACACACGATTTCTCCGGCTTCGCATATGCGCTTTTCTCCTTCCACGTCAAACTCGAATCTTCCTGAAACTACATGCATCATTTGCTCGTGCACATGTTGGTGTCTAGGTACTTCGGCACCCGCATCGATCATCCAGAATGCCCATGATAGGCTGTCGCCGTGAATGAATTTACCCTTCACTCCGGGGAAAAAGCTTTTCGCCTCTATGGCGTTTAGATTTGAGTGTAGCATACGCGAACTAATTTGTATTTTGACCTTCAGACTCGAAAGGTAGCGCTTATTTTTGCCTCATGAAATACCACTTTATAGCAATTGGCGGCAGTGCCATGCACAACTTAGCCCTTGCTTTACACGATGCCGGTCATCAGATTACTGGAAGCGACGACGCTTTATATGAGCCTGCGAAATCAAGGCTAGAGCACTCAAACTTGGCGCCTAGCACTCTTGGTTTTGACGCGAGCAATGTCCCCGACGATTGTGATGCCGTGATTCTGGGTATGCATGCCAAACCGCATAATGTTGAGCTGTTGGCTGCTCAAGAAAGGGGTCTTCGAATTTACTCGTACCCCGAATTTATCTATGAGCAATCTAAGCAGAAGACCCGAGTGGTTATAGCAGGAAGCCATGGAAAAACGACTATTACGTCTATGATTCTGCACGTGATGCGCTACCACGATAAGGAGATCGACTATCTCGTGGGGGCACAATTAGACGGATTTGACCGTATGGTTAGATTGAGCGAAGACGCTGATTTCATGTTAATCGAAGGAGACGAATACCTCTCATCGGCTATTGATAGAAGGCCTAAATTTTTATGGTATCAGCCGAATATTGCGCTCTTAAGCGGAATCTCATGGGACCA
>JADHLU010000040.1 GCA_016780435.1 Flavobacteriaceae bacterium | reverse complement strand
TAATTTGTTAGAGAATATCGCCTTAGGGATAGACATGTTTGACTGTGTCATGCCCACCCGAAACGCCCGAAACGGCATGTTATTTACCTCTCAAGGAACGATAAACATTAAGAACAAGAAGTGGGAAGACGACTTCTCGCCTATAGATGATGAAGCCCTGTCTTATGTGGATACCCAGTATTCGAAGGCCTACCTAAGGCACCTTTTTGTGTGCAATGAGTTTTTGGGAAAACAGATTGCCACACTTCACAATTTGGCCTTTTATTTGTGGCTCGTGAAAGAGGCAAGGGCGCATATTGTTGCGGGGGATTTTTACGATTGGAAAGAGCAGATGGTACATCAAATGAATAAAAGACGCTAATGTTTCGGCTTACGATTATCGACAAATACATTCTAAAGCGTTACCTGCTTACCTTCTTTGGTATCTTGTTTCTTTTTGTGCCCATCGGTATTTTGGCTTCTTTGGCCGAAAAGGTGAACAAGATTCTCGAAAGCAAAGCTACTGCCGAAGAGATCTGGACGTATTACGGAAACTTCACCTTGGTTTTGGGCAACATGCTCATGCCCATTTTGCTCTTTTTGGCGATCATATTTTTCACCTCAAGGCTGAGTGCGCGCTCTGAAGTAGTGGCTATTTTGAGCTCGGGTATTTCGTTTCAACGCTTTTTGCGTCCGTATCTAATCGGAGCCACCTTTGTAGCCCTTCTCATCTTTTTGATGAGCAATTTCATTGTGCCTAGTGCGAGCGCAGGCTACCATGCATTTGAAGACACTTACTTTCAGAAAAGCAAAGAAGACCGACAGATTCGAAACATTTATAACCAGGTCGCCGAAAACGATTTTGTCTATGTGAGCTTCTTCGATCCCGAGCGACTATTAGGCTACAACTTTACCCTCGAGCACTTTGATGAGAGCGGAAAGCTCGAATACAAGATCGCCGCGTCGAATATTCGCTTTATGACGGCCGATTCTACCTACCGGTTAACTACCTATAAAAAGCGGATTTTTGAGGAGGGTTATGAGTACGTAGACCAGCAGCGCAGCCTAGATACCGTATTCGATTTCACCATTGACGATCTGATGCCCGTTTCATACATAGCGGAGACCAAGAATTTATTCGAACTCAATCAGTTTATTGACGATCAAAAGCGCAGGGGTTCGGCCACGGTTAACTCGTATGTGCTTGAAAAGTACAAGCGACTAGCTCTGCCTCTTTCGGCCTATATTTTGACCTTCATTGCAGTGGCGGTCTCATCGGTGAAGCGCCGAGGGGGTCTAGGTCTTAATCTCGCCTTCGGAATCGCCATAGCCTTTGTCTATATCTTCTTTGATCGCGTGTTCTCTACGCTTGCCGAGCAGGCCGGATTTTCGCCCCTTATGGCCGCTTTAATTCCTGTTTTTTTCTTTGCGACAATTGCCGTTTTTCTATTGCAGCGCGCAAAACGTTAATATGTATATTTGTCGTTCCACTAATTTTTAGCTAGGGCCTTTTTTATGGAATATTTAGACTTTGAACTACCCATTAAAGACTTAGAAGAACAGCTTCAAAAATGCCAAATTATAGGCGAAGAGAGCGAGGTTGACGTCACAGAAACCTGCAAGCAAATTGAAAAGAAATTAGCTGAGTCTCGAAAAGAAATTTATGGAAGCCTAACCCCTTGGCAGCGCGTTCAGTTGTCGAGGCATCCGAATCGCCCCTACACCCTTGACTATGTGCGCGCGCTTTGTGAAGGTACTTTTCTGGAGCTCCACGGTGATCGCACGTTTAAAGACGACAAGGCGATGATTGGCGGATTGGGCAAGATTGCCGGACAGTCTTACATGATCATCGGTCAGCAAAAGGGATACAACACCAAGACGCGTCAGTACCGCAACTTTGGGATGGCCAATCCAGAAGGATACAGAAAGGCGCTGCGATTGATGAAAATGGCGGAGAAATTTGGCATACCTGTGCTGTCGTTTATCGACACCCCAGGGGCCTATCCGGGTATAGAGGCTGAAGAACGCGGACAAGGTGAGGCCATTGCGCGAAACCTGTTAGAAATGGCTCGACTTCAGGTGCCGATCATGGTTTTTATCATCGGCGAAGGTGCCTCTGGTGGAGCCTTGGGTATTGGTGTGGGAGACCGCGTCATGATGCTTGAAAACTCGTGGTATTCGGTGATTTCCCCCGAATCGTGCTCTTCTATTCTGTGGCGCAGTTGGGAGTACAAAGAAAAAGCTGCGGATGCCCTTAAGCTTACGGCTAAAGACATGAAGAAGATGACCCTTATTGATGAAATCATTAAAGAACCGATGGGTGGAGCACACACCGATCGCGAATTGATGTTTCAGTGGGTTAAGAAAAAAATTGAAAAGACATACGAAGAACTCGCTGCCCTACCGGTGAAGACACTGATTAAAGAGCGCATGGAGAAGTATGCAGAAATGGGCGTTTATCAAGAATAATCAAAGGCTATGACCGAACCTGGGCGTGCTCAGCAACTGCGACAAAAATCAGCTGAAGTGATATCACTTGAGCGCGGAAAGATTCCGCCTCAGGCCGTCGAGCTCGAGCGCGTGGTTTTAGGTGCTATGCTCATCGATAAAAAAGGTGTAGATGAGGTCATCGATATGCTCAACGAAGAGGTGTTCTACGTAGATGCGCATCAAAAGATCTTCTCAGCAATTCACGAGCTCTTTCAAGAAACCAAACCCATCGACTTGTTAACGGTGTCTAACCTGCTCAAGCAGCGCAAGCAGCACGAAGCGGTCGGCGGAGATTTTTACCTCATAGAATTGACCCGTGGAGTGGGTTCTTCGGCTCACATTGAATACCATGCGCGCATCATCTTGCAGAAATACGTGCAGCGCAGCCTCATTAAGATTTCTACTCAACTCATAGAGGAGGCCTACGAAGACAGTCAAGATGTATTTGACCTGCTCGACCAAGCGGAGGCTCGTCTTTACGATATCACCCAAGGAAACCTTAAGCGTTCGGCCGAATCGGCTCAAGACTTGGTAATTCAAGCCAAGAAGAAGATTGAAGAAATTTCGAATAAAGACGGCTTGAGCGGAGTACCCTCAGGATTCGATAAACTCGACGAGGTAACTTCGGGATGGCAACCCAGTGATTTGATTATCATTGCGGCGAGACCGGGTATGGGAAAAACGGCGCTCACCTTGTCGATGGCCCGAAATATTGCGGTCAATAAGGGCTTGCCGGTGGCGTTCTTTTCGCTAGAGATGTCTTCGGTGCAGCTGATTACCCGTCTGATTTCTTCAGAAACGGGGCTCTCTTCAGAGAAACTCAGAACCGGTCGCCTCGAAAAACACGAATGGGAACAGCTCAACGTCAAGGTAAAGACCCTCGAAAAGGCCCCCTTATTTATTGACGACACCCCTTCACTATCGATATTTGATCTCAGGGCTAAGGCACGCAGACTGGCCTCTCAGCACGGCATTAAATTGGTCATCATTGACTACTTGCAGCTTATGACTATTGGTTCTTCTCAGAAGGCCGGAAACCGCGAGCAAGAAATCTCGACCATCTCTAGAAACTTAAAAGCCCTAGCCAAAGAATTAGAGGTTCCTGTAATTGCGCTATCGCAGCTATCAAGAGCGGTAGAAACTAGGGGAGGGTCTAAGCGTCCTCTCTTGTCAGATCTGCGTGAATCAGGGGCCATTGAGCAAGATGCAGATATCGTTTCATTCATCTATCGCCCAGAATACTACAAGATTGAGGAGTGGGATGATGAGCAGCAAACCCCAACAGAGGGGCAGGCCGAACTCATTATCGCCAAACACCGTAACGGTGGGCTAGATAACATTCGACTGAAGTTTATCGGTTCGCTCGGTAAATTCGAGAATCTAGACGATTCGTTCGGCAGGTTTGAGTTTGAATCGAAGATGAACGATGAGACTCCGCTTCCGCGTCCGACTAATCCCTTCACTACATCGACTGATTTTGAATCAGACGACGACATGCCCTTTTAACTACTCGGTCTAACGCGATCGAATCAACGCCTCAAGCAACTGCTCTACGCCATGGGCGTCGTTTGTCTCTGTGGTGTAATTGGCGGCCGCTAGCACCTGCTTATGCGCATTGGCCATAGCCACGCTATTGGGTGTCAAGGCTAGCATCTCTAAATCGTTATTGTAGTCTCCAAAAACGATTAATTCATCAGGATTTACCTGGTATTTTTTCATGAGCGTCTCAAGCGCAAAACCCTTATTGGCATTTTTATCGGATATGTCTACCCAGTAATCTCCAGACACCTTCACTTTTAAGGGGCCGTCGTATTCTTGAAAATGCGGATAAATATGCTGTTCGCCTCCTTCTTTGTGATAGAGGGCTAGTTTGAGTACGTCGTCTTGGGTCTGTTCAAGGCTGTCAATAAGTGTATGTGCCTCGTAGTATTCATTGAGTAGTCCGTGAAAATGCAAATTAGTGCTCAGCGAGTAGGCTGTTTTTTCGCTGCATAGAATAGATTCTACCTCAGTGAGCTGCTCAAGTTTCTCGAGTAGTGCCACGAGTTGATTTCGATCAAGTGCCTGCTTATGTAACACCTGTTCTTGCTCGACAATAAGCGCGCCATTTTCAGAAATAAAACTCATCTGGTGCGCAATAGTTTGCAATTTAGAACGCATGCTTGGAAACTGACGACCGCTTGCAGCCACAAAGCGGATATCGTGTTGTTTGAGCCCTTCAAACAATTCAAAAAACCGATTGCTTACCTGATGGGCAGAATTGAGTAGTGTGCCGTCCATGTCGGTGACAACCATTTTAATGCGCTTGAAGTCTATCATAGCTGTAAAAATAAAACATCCCAAACCAGAGATGGTTTGGGATGCCTAAGATTTGCGGAAAATAAACAGTTACTTAACTTTCTCGACGATCGCTTTGAAGGCCTCAGGCTCATTCATAGCTAGATCGGCAAGCACCTTGCGATTTAGATCGACGTTGTTTTTCTTAAGTGCTCCCATAAACTGAGAGTAAGAAAGACCATGCATGCGAGCACCTGCGTTGATACGGGTGATCCAGAGTGCTCTGAAATTTCTCTTTTTGTTTCTGCGGTCGCGGTAGGCATAAACTAGCGCCTTTTCAACGGCGTTTTTAGCTACCGTCCACACATTCTTTCTGCGTCCAAAGTATCCTTTGGCGAGTTTCATGATTTTTTTTCTACGAGCTCTTGAAGCTACTGAGTTGACTGATCTTGGCATACGTGTTTTTGTTTTTGTAGTTGGCGATCTCGAAAAAGATACTTGTTAAGGCCAAACTCCAGGGTTAAAAAATACCGACTATCGGACGTTTATTTTAAACGAAGCTGTTCTTTGATGCTGTTCACGTCTGAATCGTGAACCAGCCCTGAATGCGTGAGTTTTAACTTACGCTTCTTTGATTTCTTCGTCAAAATATGACTTTTAAACGCGTGTTTACGTTTGATTTTTCCAGAACCGGTGAGCGTAAAACGCTTTTTGGCACTAGACTTGGTTTTCATTTTTGGCATGATCTTTATTTTAGTTCCGCAATCTTACTTTTTGGCCAATTTGGGGGCGATAAACATGGTCATTCGCTTACCCTCGAGCTGAGGCATTTGCTCGACTTTTCCAAACTCTTCTAGCTCTTGTGCCAATCGAAGCAACAAGATTTCTCCTTGATCTTTATACACTATCGAACGCCCCTTGAAAAAGACAAATGCCTTTAGCTTTGCGCCTTCTTTTAAAAACTTTTCAGCATGACGCTTCTTAAATTCAAAATCGTGGTCATCGGTCTGAGGACCAAATCGAATTTCTTTAATGATGACCTTGGTAGCCTTAGCTTTAATGACCTTTTCTCGCTTCTTCTGTTCGTAAAGAAACTTTTTGTAGTCAATAATCTTACAGACAGGCGGAACGGCGTTGGGAGAGATCTCTACCAGATCAAGTTCTTGTTCTCTAGCCAGTTCTAACGCCTTTTGTACAGCATAAACTCCTACTTCAACGTTGTCGCCAACTAATCTGACTTCTTCTGCTTTGATGTCCCCATTAATATTGTGGGGGTTCTCCATGCTGCGCCTAGGCTGCGGCTTGGTTCTTTTTCTGCGTATTGCTATGGTTAATCAAGTTTTGGTTACACTTCCTTAAAGGGCTTCACTGCCTTAGCAATGAGTTCGTTGATGTGCGAAGCAAAATCTTCCACACGCATACTGCCCATACTTTCACCACCGTGTTTGCGCACTGAAATCAGCCCTTCGGCCTCTTCTTGTTCGCCGATCACGATCATGAAAGGCACTTTTTTCATCTCGGCTTCTCGAATCTTCTTTCCAACCGTCTCATTTCGAGCGTCAATGAGGGCGCGAATTTCGTGATTTTCTAGCGATTTTAAAACTTTTCGGGCATAATTTTCAAATCGTTCACTTACCGGAAGCACCTCGACTTGAATGGGTATGAGCCAAACCGGGAAGTTTCCGCCCGTGTGCTCAAGTAACAGGGCTATAAAACGCTCTAGGCTGCCAAAGGGTGCGCGGTGAATCATGACCGGTCTGTGGTACTCGTTATCGCTGCCTTTGTAGCTGAGGTCAAAGCGTTCGGGCAGGTTGTAGTCAACCTGAATGGTTCCTAATTGCCATTTGCGGCCCAAGGCATCTTTGATCATGAAGTCGAGCTTGGGTCCGTAGAATGCGGCCTCGCCCGATTCAATCACATAGTTTAGTCCTTTGTTTTGAGCGGCCTTGATGATGGCAGCCTCTGCCTTGTCCCAGTTTTCTTTTTCTCCGATGTACTTCTCTGGTTTTTCGAGATCACGCACACTCACCTGAGCGGTAAAGTCGTCGAAGCCGAGCGAGCCTAGAACGTAAAGCGTGAGATCGATCACGTTTTCGAATTCAGAGAGAAGCTGGTCTTGGGTGCAGAAAATATGCGCATCGTCTTGGGTGAATCCGCGCACACGGGTGAGTCCGTGAAGCTCACCGCTTTGCTCGTAGCGGTAGACCGTTCCGAACTCTGCAAAACGCTTGGGCAGATCTTTGTAGCTAAAGCGCGTAGCGTTATAGATCTCACAGTGATGCGGACAGTTCATCGGCTTAAGCAAGAATTCTTCGTCTTCTTTGGGGGTACGAATAGGCTGAAAACTGTCTGCACCGTACTTGGCGTAGTGCCCTGAAGTGACATATAATTCTTTTTGCCCGATATGCGGAGATACCACCATCTCGTAGCCCGCTTTCTTTTGAGCGGCCTTTAAAAAGTTTTCTAAACGCTCGCGCAATGCGGCTCCTTTTGGAAGCCAAAGCGGTAAGCCTTGCCCAACCTTTGCCGAGAAGGTAAACAGCTCTAATTCTTTGCCTAGTTTTCGGTGATCGCGTTGCTTGGCTTCTTC
>JADHLU010000039.1 GCA_016780435.1 Flavobacteriaceae bacterium | reverse complement strand
AACTTTTTAAAAAAATCTTCTTCAGTGTCTTCTAGAATTTCTAAAGCGTAGGTTTTCTCCTCGTCGGGTAGCTGAGCAGAGATCGATAGCAGGGCGAGAAAAAGCAGCACCGCTAGTGCGGCGGTGTAACGTCTGGCTTGCTTCTGTGCTTTAGTGATTAAGTGCATAAGAGCGTTTTAATCTCCTCTGGGGTTTGGGCGCCTGAAACCTGGTATGGCCCTATGGCTGTTCTCCTGAGTTGACTGAGGTGGGCCCCTGAGCCGACTCCCTTTCCGAAGTCATGGGCAAGTGACCGAATGTAGGTGCCTTTCGAACAGCTCACGGTGAAGTCAAGCGTTTGCTTACTCTCGAATTCGCTGCTGTCTATATCAAAAGTATAAATTTCAATGGCTCTGGCCGTGGTGGTAGTTGTTTTGCCTTCTCTGGCAATTTCGTAAAGCCGCTTACCTTCTTTTTTAATGGCAGAGAATAGAGGCGGATGTTGCATAATCGGCCCCAAAAATTGCTTGCGTGTCAGCTCTATTGCTTCTGGGGTGATATGGGCGGTTTCAAATTGGGCGTCGATTTCGGTCTCTAGGTCGTAAGAGGGCGTGCTGGCCCCTAAAGTAAAGGTTCCGGTATAGGTCTTTTCGAGCCCTTGATAATTGGCGATTTGTTTGGTCGATTTGCCTGTGCAAATGATTAGTAATCCAGAGGCCAAAGGGTCTAGCGTTCCGGCATGTCCAATTTTTAACTTCTTGAGTTTGAACTTTCTAATGATGGCCCACTTAAGGGCGTTGACGGCCTGAAACGAGGTGTACCCCAACGGTTTGTCTACGAGCAGCAGTTGACCCTCTAGAAAGTCTTCGGCGCTAAGCTGGTTCAATGGCTTCATGTCAGAAAATTAGAGGCTATTGCGATGCATCCGACCGTTAAGCAATACCAGGCAAAATAGATCAGTTTACTGCGCTTGACTAAGGCAATCATCCAGTTGCAGGCAATTAGGCCAGCTATAAATGCGGCGGAGAATCCCAACAGTAAATGAAGCGGTTCTATGCTGGTGTTCATCAGGTCTCCACCCAGCAGGTCTTTAGCCATCTTGCCGAAAATTAGCGGCACCACCATCAAAAACGAAAAGCGCGCTGCTTGGGTGCGGTCTATGCCCAAAACCACCGCCGTAGAGATGGTTGCTCCGCTTCTAGAGACTCCGGGCAATATGGCTACCGCTTGAGAGAGTCCCACTATGAGGGCCTTTTTTAAGGTCAGCTCTTTCGATGCCGAGGGGTGGGTATCGGCGACGTATAACAATAGGGCGGTAACCATTAATAGGGCGCCTACCAGCAGGAGATTGCCAGAAAATAGACTATCTATAAAATCTTCACAAAAGAAACCCACAGCTGCCGCAGGAATCATCGACACAACAATGGCCGCAGAAAAGGTTACGGCCTCTTTGTCTTTGGCCCAGAGACGCCTTAAGATTGAGGCAATATCTTTTCGGTAGAGCACCACGGTGCTTAGGGCGGTAGCCAGGTGCAAAAGAACGGTAAACAACAGGCTCTCCTTAGGCAGCGCATTCGAACCAAAGAGTACTTTGGCTAGCTCTAGGTGCCCACTAGAAGAAACGGGTAGAAATTCGGTTAGCCCCTGAATGATTCCTAAAATAAAGGCCTCTAAACTATTCATTTAGGCGGTTTGCTGCGGTATAGGATGGCGTATACTTGAATGCCAAGACCTGCCAGAATTAGAAATGGAGCCAGCCGTATTCTCTTGAAATTGTAGATCTCTGGATTGAACACAGTGGGGTCTTCACTGCGCCCTCCGCTCATCAAAATAAAGCCTAGCGCAATGAGTACAATGCCCGCGATCATAAGGGTGTAATTGCGAGATGAGAATAGGGGTTCTTTCATGTATCAGCGGCTTTTAAGAGAAATTTGAGGTCGCCTTTAAAGACAAAAATCGCGTAGTCGAAAGATACGCACTTATCAGGGTGATCAAAAGGGCGATGAGGTATAAAGAGGCGATGATTACCATGATAGGCAGGGAGTCGCCAAGCAGGTCTAAAGACGGATAGATGGTGTTCAGTTGCCCAATCAATGCCAACAGAAGCAGTGAGGCTAGGGTAGCTCCAATGAGTCCGAGACCTGCATAAATGCGAATAAACGGTCTTCGAATAAACGATTTCTTGGCTCCGACCAGTCGCATAGTTTTGAGCACCAGTCTTTTGGAGTAAATAGATAGGCGAATAGAACTGTTGATCAGTAGCAGTGATATCAGTAGTAAGAAGCCAGATGCCACCATGAGCGCCGATCGAATGACCTTGAAGTTTGATTCGAGAAGCTCGAGCAGTTCAACGTCGTAGATCACCTCTTCGATGAACGACTTATTGAGCAGGTCTGCGGTTAGCTGATTGGCAAAGTCTGAGCTGATGTACTCGGCTTTAATGCGCACCTCTACTCCGTCTCTCAGTGGATTAAACCCTAAGAATGCGACGAAATCTTGATCGATCTCTTCGGTGTAGTTGGCCGCGGCTTCTTCTTTGGAAACAAAGGTGCTCTCTTTGACATAGCTGGATACGGCTAGGCTTTTGACCAGTTGTTCGATCTCTACCTCTTTAGCTTCGGTGCGAATGTAGGCCGTTAGCACGAGCTGTTCTTTGAAGTAATCGCCAAGTCGCTGGGCGTTGAAGAGCAATAAAAAAAGTGTTCCGAGCAGCACGAGCACCAGGGAGATGCTGAAGGTGACTGAAACGTAAGAAGACCTCAGCCTTCTTCTTTCATAACGTTCAATATAGGAGCTCATCGGCTTGAATGAAAGCCTAAAATTAGCAAAGTAATTCTAGATTTTTCGACTTGAAGTATTCGCTGTACTTTTAGCCCTTAATTCGCGTGAAATGAGCTACGATTTTAAAGAAATTGAACGCAAATGGCAGCGTTTTTGGCAGCAAAACCAAACCTTTAAGGCAGAAGACCGTTCAGAAGCCCCTAAATTTTATGTGCTTGACATGTTTCCTTATCCTTCGGGGGCGGGTTTGCACGTGGGCCATCCGCTGGGGTACATCGCTAGCGACATTTACGCGCGTTACAAGCGGCATCAAGGCTTTAATGTGCTGCATCCGATGGGGTATGACTCTTTCGGACTTCCGGCCGAACAGTATGCCATTCAGACGGGGCAGCATCCGGCCACTACTACCGAGGTCAATAGCAAGCGCTACCGCGAGCAGCTCGATCGAATAGGTTTTTCGCTAGACTGGTCACGTGAGGTTAAAACCTCAGACCCTGCATATTACAAGCATACCCAGTGGGTGTTTATTCAACTCTTTCAGTCATGGTACGATAAAGAGTGCGATCAGGCGAGGCCTATTTCAGAACTAGTAGATCGCTTTGAGCGCGAGGGCAACCTTCTGGTTCAGGCTCACTGCGACAGTGATGTTCCTCTTTTTGATGCACAACAATGGCTCGAAATGAGCGAGTTAGACCGAGAACAAACCCTTCAGCACTACCGACTGGCCTTTCTGGCCGATATTGATGTGAATTGGTGCCCCGAACTAGGCACGGTACTGGCCAATGACGAGATCGTGAACGGAGTTTCAGAGCGCGGAGGGCATCCGGTTATTCGAAAAAAAATGCGCCAGTGGAGCATGCGTATCACGGCCTATGCCGAGCGATTGCTCAAGGGGCTTTCTGCTATCGATTGGCCGCAGCCCCTTAAAGACGCTCAGACCTACTGGATCGGTCGATCAGAAGGGGCAACCGTGCATTTTGATGTACTAGATCACCAGGCCAAGATTTCTGTTTTCACCACCCGCCCAGACACGCTTTTTGGCGTGAGTTTTATGACCCTGGCTCCAGAGCACGAGTTGGTATTGAAGATTACCACCGAAAGCCAGCGAGCTCAGGTAGAGAGCTATATAGCCGAGACGGCCATGCGTTCTGAGTTAGACCGCATGTCTGACGTGAAGCGCATTTCAGGAGTGTTTACCGGCGCTTATGTGAAGCATCCGTTCACGGCTGAACCGATTCCGGTTTGGATTGGCGATTACGTGCTAGCTTCATATGGAACAGGAGCGGTAATGGCCGTTCCGTGCGGAGATCAGCGCGATTACGAGTTCGCCAAACACTTTGATTTGCCGATTCCCAATGTGTTTGAAGGGGTCGATATCAGTCAAGAAGCCTTTGCTGACAAAGAAAAAACCATAATCGCAAACTCCGACTTTTTGAACGGCCTGAGCTATCTCCAGGCCAAGGAAGCCATTATAGGGCGCCTCGAGTCTAAGGACAAGGGAAAAGGTGTGGTCAATTACCGACTAAGAGATGCGGTTTTTAGCCGTCAACGCTATTGGGGAGAACCCTTTCCGATCTATTACGACAACGGAATACCCCGCGCACTGCCCTTTGAGGCCTTGCCGCTTGAACTACCTGAGGTAGAGCAGTATTTGCCTACGCCAGAGGGTGATCCGCCCCTTGGAAACGCCACTACATGGGCCTGGAATACGCAAACCCAGAGGGTAGTAAGCAACACAGAAATTGACCATCAGACCGTTTTCCCGTTAGAGCTCAACACCATGCCCGGTTGGGCCGGATCGTCGCAGTACTTCAATCGATTCATGGATCCTCGAAACGAAGACGAGCTAGTCTCTGCCGAGCGCGTGAACTACTGGAAAGAGGTTGACCTTTATATTGGCGGAAGTGAACACGCCACTACTCACCTGCTGTATGCGCGTTTTTGGCAGCACTTTATGTTTGATCTAGGCAAGGTTCCGCAACCCGAATTTGCGCGCAAGCTGATCAATCAAGGAATGATTACCGGGCTCTCGGCTATTGTCTATCGCAAATCGGGAACTCAGCAGTATTTCTCGCATAATTTAATCGATCACAAGAATGCTGAAGCCCCCAATTTTGCAGGTCAGTTCGAAAAGCTAAGGGTCGACGTCTCCCTGATCAACGGCAACGACGAGCTCGATATAGCGGCTCTTAGAGCCTGGCAGCCTCAGTACAAAGAGGCCAGCTTTGAGCTAGAAAATGGGGCGTACATCGTTGGGCGCGAGGTTGAAAAAATGTCAAAGCGTTGGCACAACGTGGTCAACCCAGATCAAATTTGCGACGAATACGGAGCCGATTCGCTTCGCCTCTACGAGATGTTCTTAGGCCCTCTAGAGCAGTCTAAGCCTTGGAACACTGCTGGCATAACGGGGGTGCACGCTTTCTTGAAAAAGTTGTGGAGGCTCTACGAGCAGCCCAACGAAGAAACCCCAACGGCAGAAAATTTAAAGACGTTACACAAGACCATCAAAAAGGTGACCGAAGACCTTGACGACTTCTCGTTCAACACTTCGGTGTCTTCTTTTATGATTTGCGTTAACGAACTGACCGCACAAAAATGCGCTTCTAGGGCCATTTTAGAGCCCTTGGCCGTGTTGATCTCTCCGTATGCCCCGCACATAGCCGAGGAGTTGTGGCAGCACCTGGGGCACAGTGAATCGATTGCCAGAGCACCCTTTCCGGCCTTTGATCCCAGCTATCTGGTAGAGTCAGAGAAGGAGTATCCGGTTTCGTTTAACGGCAAGTTGCGCTTTAAACTCACCTTGGCTGCGGACCTTTCTAAAGAGGCCATAGAGCAGGCCGTGATGAATCATGAGAAGACTGCTCAGCAATTGGCCGGATCAGCCCCTAAAAAAGTGATCATCGTGCCCGGAAAAATCATCAATATAGTACACTAAATAGCGGCTAAAATCGACTAATTTTACAGTGCCTAAACGAGCTGAGTTATGATGTCTTATTATATTCTTTTGATCGCTATTGCGCTTGCCAGCGCCGCTGTTAGTCAGCGCCTAAAGAGCAAGTTTCGCAAGTACGAGAAATTGGCCTTGGCCAACGGGATGTCGGGTCGCGAAATCGCCGAAAAAATGCTTTCGGATCACCAGATCGATGACGTTCAGATCATCTCTACCCCTGGTCGCTTAAGTGATCACTACAACCCTGTAAACAAAACGGTCAATCTCAGTGAGGCGGTTTTTTCGGGCAGAAATGCCGCGGCCGCTGCAGTAGCCGCGCACGAAGTGGGGCACGCTGTGCAACACGCACGCGCCTACAAGTGGTTGACTATGCGCTCTCAGTTGGTTCCGATTGTATCGGTGGCCTCGGGAATGTCTTCTTGGGTTGTATTTATCGGACTCGTTCTTATGTTTAGTTCAGGATCGGGCTTTGGCTACCCCATTGCACTCTTGGGGCTAGGCCTTATGGCAATGGCCACGCTCTTTAGCTTTATTACCCTTCCTGTAGAATACGATGCTAGCGAACGTGCTTTAAGTTGGCTTGTCGATCAAAATGTGCTGACCTCTAATGAGCACGATGCTGCGCAAGACGCGCTTAAGTGGGCTGCGCGCACGTATGTGGTGGCTGCCTTAGGTGCACTGGCTTCTTTGCTCTATTGGGCAATGCAGGTGATGCGGGCCAGAGATTAGATCTGTATCTGCCTATCGATTTGCTGATCTAACGAGATGAAGGTCTCGGTTCGAGAAATTCCTTCGATGGTTTGAATCTTCTGATTCAATATGTGCATCAGGTGCTCGTTGTCTCGGCACAAGATCTTTATCAAGATCGACCAGTTACCTGTGGTATAATGACACTCTAAGACTTCTGGAATTTCTCTGAGCGCCTTTACGGCAGACGGATTTCGCATGGCCTTGTCTAAGTAAATGCCCACATAGGCCATGGTGCTGTATCCCAGTTTTTTGGTGTTTATTACAAATTTTGATCCGGATAGTACGCCACTACTTTCTAGTTTTTTTAGCCGTTGATGGATGGCCGCACCCGATATTCCGACCTTTCTAGAGATCTCGAGTAAAGGGGTTCGGGCGTCTTCCATGAGGTGGCTCAGTATGGTCTTGTCGATACCGTCCAAAACCACAGGAGATTCTTTTTGATAAGACTTCATAAGATAAAGGTAAGTGCTAATTTTGTTTGACAAATGCCTGCGCTATGAATTCACGCCTGCGAATGGCCGCCATTTTAGGAATGATTGCCGTAATTCTGGGAGCCTTGGGGTCTCATGCCCTAAAAGAGCGGCTTGGGGCCTACGCTTTGGCCAGCTTTGAAGTTGGGGTGCGTTACCAAATGATACATGCCTTGATGATTCTGGCCATAGAGGGCATTGGCCAGCTGAGTGAACAGAGCAAGCGCATAGTGTCTCGATTTGTGCTCATCGGGGTGATCGCCTTTTCAGGAAGCATATACCTGCTCAGTACACACGAAATAACCGGCCTTGAGGTGTCTTTCTTAGGGCCTATTACACCTATAGGCGGACTGTTTTTAATCAGCGCCTGGGGCTACCTAATCTTTAAAAGTGTTACTTATTCACCTCGCTGAGGTACTTCTGAAGCGCCATAGTCATAGAGGGCGTTTCAGGGGTCGGAGCCTTGATGTTGACCACTAAGCCTCGCTCTTCGGCGGCCTTAATCGTGGTACTTCCGAAGGCGGCAATGCGGGTGTTGTTTTGCTTGAAGTCTGGAAAGTTTATGAAGAGGCTCTCTATTCC
>JADHLU010000038.1 GCA_016780435.1 Flavobacteriaceae bacterium | reverse complement strand
CATCTCGAAGCTTTAAAATTCGATGTGCCTTGCTCGCCAGCTCTTCATTGTGCGTTACCACAACGAAAGCACAGTGCAAACTTTCAACGAGTTCATGAAAGAGCTCGTGCAGTTGATAGGCATTAGGGCTATCAAGATTTCCGCTAGGCTCATCGGCCAGAACAAGCTTTGGATCGTTAATCAATGCACGCGCTACGGATACCCGTTGTTGCTCCCCGCCAGACAAGGCTTGAGGCTTGTGCGTTAAGCGGTGGGAGAGACCTAGGCGCTCTAAAAGATAGCAGGCCTGCTCCTTAAGTTCTTTTTGGGGCCTTTTAGCGATTAGTCCTGGCAGCATAACATTCTCAAGGGCATTAAATTCACTTAATAGCCCGTGATGCTGAAACACAAAACCTATAGAGCGGTTTCGAAGCTGCGCTAAGGCACTGTCAGACAGACCGAGTAGTGAACGGTCTTCTAATAAAATTGAGGTGTTTTCTCGAGAATCTGGGGGCTCTAGCGTACCAAGAATCTGAAGTAAGGTTGATTTTCCCGCTCCTGAGGGTCCAGTGATGGCTACAATCTCGGCCGAAGACACCGTTAAGCTTATGTCTTCTAAAATGCGCACATTTTGTTTGGTTTTATATACATGTGACGCTTTAAGAACCATAAGTGAACCGTTAACTTTGCACAAATTACGAAAGAAAATGAACGGCAATCAAACCATTTATTTAGCGGGCGGATGCTTCTGGTGTACAGAGGCGGTTTTTTCTAAGGTGAAGGGGGTTTTAGCCAGCTACTCTGGCTATTCGGGCGGATCTATTAAAAACCCCTGCTACCGGGAGGTATGTCAGGGAATCACAGGGCACGCTGAATGCATAAAGCTCGAATACGATGCTGATGTGATCAATCTGAATAGCATTTTGGCTATTTTCTTCGCAACCCATGACCCCACCACCTTGAATAGACAGGGCTATGATATCGGAACCCAATACCGTAGCGCCATTTTCTACACGAATGAAGAGCAGAAAGAAATCGTAACGAATTTCATAAGCGAACTGGTCGATCAGGCCGTGTTCGAAAAACCCATAGTAACCGAGATTACCCCTTTTGAGGCCTTCTACCTGGCAGAGCCCGAGCACCAGCAATACTATGAACTCAATAGCAATGAGCGTTACTGCAGTGCCGTAATTTCACCCAAACTGAATTACTTGAAGAATCAGTTTACTGACCTTCTACTATAGTTTTAACCCCAAACGGCGGAGCATTTTCTTTTCAAAATTCCAAAAGAAACGAAACTGTCCGAAGAGCGCACCAAAGAAAACAAGCAGCAATTGGTAAAGCGGAAAGATGAGTCCTATTCGCAGGGGCCAATAGATAATGGGGTGTAGGCTTTCTTTAGAAAGCGAAAATAAATCCATTACGGGTCCGGCTAATCGCGAAGCCGCACTTCCTGTTAGCGCAAAAACGATAAAAATTAGGGTCAGTTGAACGTTAGAGACAATACCCCACTTTTCTTTAAGGCGCGAAAAATAGTTAGGTCTAGACATGATTATTTACTTCTTCGAAGGTGTCAATCAGTCGCTTAACACTTTCTACTGATAGTGCATTGTATAACGAGGCTCTGTATCCGCCGACCAATCTGTGGCCTTTCAGGCCGTGAATATCGTATTTATTGCAATAGCGGTCAAAAAGTTCTGCATGATCGCTGTTGTCAATAGTGAAGGTGATATTCATGATTGAGCGGCTAGAGGTGTCTGCAAAGGGTTGAATCCAATCATAACGATCTAAGGCCTTGTAGAGCAGACTAGCCTTCTCGGCATTTGCAGCGCAAACCGCCTCTAGCGTATTCGATTTAAGCCATTTCAGGTTGAGTAAACTGGCGTAGATTGAGAAGACGGTAGGGGTGTTCAGCATGCTGTCTGCCTTAATGTGCTGAGCGTAGTCGAGTATTTTAAATCGATTCAATGAATTGGTCGCTTCTAAAAAGGAGCGTTTAATCACCACTATTGTAGTGCCAGCCGGGCCAATATTTTTCTGAGCTCCGGCATAAATAAGGTCAAACTTCGAATAATCACGCGGAATCGAGAAAATATCCGAACTCATATCGGCCACAAGTGGAATAGGGGCTACTTCAGGGAATTGGTGAAACTGCGTTCCGTAAATAGTGTTGTTTGTGGTGAGGTGTAGGTAATCAAATTCAGCCGAGATGGGGGGTATAGCTGGAATGCTTCGGTATCCCGATTCTTTTGACGAGGCTAGCACCTCTACAGCGGCTATTTTTTGAGCCTCACTGATTGCTTTTTGACTCCACACACCCGTATCCACATAGGCCGCCTTAGAACGTAAAAAATTATAAGGAACCATGGCAAATTGAAGGCTAGCCCCTCCATGAAGAAAAAGCGCCACGTATTCAGAATCGCTCAATCCCATGAGGTCTAAAAGGAGCTGCCTAGCCTCGTCAATGACCGTCTCAAAAGCCTTTGAGCGATGACTGATCTCCAGTATAGAAAGCCCTTCACCCTCAAAGTCAAGTACTGCCTTAGCTGATTCTTCGAACACCGATTGAGGTAAGATGCAGGGGCCAGCGCCAAAATTCAATTTCTTCATTTGTTAAGTGCTAATAAAAAGTCTAATGTATCGATTTGGTCGGCATAATCTCCCAAGGCAGGTTGTTGGGTATCACCGAAGTTTAGGTGCTTATCTGAAGCGCTGACCACACACTGAATGGCCTCTTGATGTGCTTGAATATAGGCGGAGGCATCCTTCTCATCATTTATCCATTGGTAATGTATGACCCCAATAGGAGAGCTGATCGATTGGCTTTCGACTAATAGAGCAGTGCCGGCATCTTTAAAGTCTTGACCGTTCATGATGAAGACCGATCGATGGTAATCCACGTTATTCATGTACTTGTTGTGGGCTAGAAGATCAGTGCGCTTGCGTAATTCTTCTTCTAAACGATTGAGTTCAAAACCCTTTTGAAGCAGTAAGTGGGTTACATTTCTACATCCGAGTCCGAAGTAGTCAAACACATCATTACAAAGCAGCTTGAGGTGCTCCTGCTGTTCAGATTGCTCGAGATAGGCTAAGCTATTTCTGTTGCGGCGAATGATGTGGGGATACTTATTAAAGTAATAATCAAAATAACGGCTAGAATTTGTTGATCCTGTAGCGATTACGGCTTCAAAATTTGTAGTAGTATTAGTCGTCCAATCAACTAATGATCTGGATTGTGGGTCTATTTCTGTCAGCTGCTGAAGAAGGTAGCTAAGCAGCACACTGTCTTTTTGAGAGGCCTTAATGACGCTAATGTGGCCTGATAGGTAGGTGCAGAGAACGTCATGAAATCCGACTAAAGGAATATTTCCGGCCAAGATGAGCAGCACGCGTTTCGGCCTAGCTTCTTTCATTTCATAGTGGTCTACCCATTGACTCAGTGATTGAGGGCTCAATTGCTCGGCCCAATAGCTCAGAGCTTGCCTCATCGATTCGTGCGTAAACCATCTGTTTTGAGCCATAGCTTGGTCCAAAATCGTTGAAAGCGCTACAGAAGTTGCACCAGTAGACTTTAGTGCTTCAGTTAAGAACGCCCCTAATTGGCTGATACTTTGTATTCTTTGCTGTATTGGACTGTTTGGCATTTGTTTTTGAGTCAAGTCAGGAGTACTTTTGCAAAAGTAAAGAAAGACTATGGCAATCATAATTACAGATGAATGTATTAATTGCGGAGCTTGTGAGCCTGAATGCCCAAACACGGCTATTTATGAAGGAGCAGACTCGTGGAGGTACAGTGACGGCACTAGTTTAATGGGCACTGTTGACCTACTTTCTGGGAAAACCATTGATGCCGATACGGTTAACCGAGCCGTTAGTGATGAATTTTATTACATAGTCGCAGACAAGTGTACAGAGTGCATGGGCTTCCACGAAGAGCCTCAGTGCGCTGCAGTATGCCCTGTAGACTGTTGTGTTCCTGACCCCAATACTATTGAAACCGAAGAGCAATTACTGGCTAAGCAACGGTTAATGCATCCAAAATCTTAGCACCTTATACATGAAAGCAGGTATAGTTGGGTTACCCAATGTGGGCAAATCAACCCTTTTCAATTGTTTGTCTAACGCCAAAGCACAAAGCGCAAACTTTCCATTTTGTACCATCGAACCCAATATTGGGGTGGTCAACGTTCCTGATCCGAGATTAAAACAGCTAGAGGGGCTGGTAGTTCCAGAAAGAGTGGTTCCGGCCACCGTTGAAATCGTAGACATAGCTGGTTTAGTTAAAGGGGCTAGTAAGGGAGAGGGTTTAGGTAATCAGTTTCTTGGAAATATTAGGGAAACCGACGCGATTCTTCATGTGCTTCGCTGTTTTGACAACGACAATATTGTTCACGTAGACGGTTCTGTAGACCCAATTAGAGACAAAGAGACTATTGATATTGAGCTGCAGTTAAAAGATTTAGAAACGGTTGAAAAACGCCTAGATAAAGTCGCCCGCGCCGCCAAAATTGGCAACAAAGAGGCTCAGAATGAGAAGGTTGTACTCGATCAGGCAAGAGAATGGCTTCTACAAGGAAAATCGGTGCGCGCCTTAACACTAACCGAAGAAGAAAGGCGCAGTTTCATTAGTCCGCTTCAGTTGATCACCGACAAACCGGTTCTTTACGTGTGCAACGTAGACGAATCGGCTGCGAGCTCTACAAACACTCACGTCGATCGCGTTAAAGAAGTGGTTGCGGCTGAACATGCACAGGTTCTTGTGCTCGCTGTCGGGCTTGAGGCCGATATTGCTGAGCTTGAAAGCTTTGAAGAGCGGCAGCTGTTTTTGGAAGATGTTGGCCTCGATGAACCCGGTGCAGCTAAGCTCATCCGTAAGGCTTATGAGTTGCTCAATTTAGAAACTTATTTCACAGCCGGGAAGAAGGAGGTTAGAGCCTGGACTATACCTGCGGGTAGCTCTGCTCCTCAAGCCGCAGGAGTTATTCACACCGACTTTGAGAAAGGCTTTATTCGCGCAGAGGTGATTGCTTTTGAAGATTTTCTTGCGCTGGGCAGTGAGCAGAAAGTTAAAGAAGCCGGAAAAATGCGCGTAGAAGGAAAAGAATACATTGTGAAAGACGGAGATGTGATGCATTTTCGCTTCAATGTGTAAAACTTCACTTTCTATTGTTAATTACTTTCAGCCGCCGTCTTTACTTTAAAGGCCTTTGGTCAAGTATCTTGTACCCTCAATTTGATGGCACCCCCTTTCCATGAGTGAAACGACCTATACAGAAGATAATATACGGTCCTTAGACTGGCGCGAGCACATTCGTCTGAGGCCCGGTATGTATATCGGTAAGTTGGGCGACGGTTCTTCTGCAGATGACGGAATCTACATTCTGCTCAAAGAGATTATTGACAATAGCATTGACGAATTCGTGATGGGGGCCGGAAAGACCATTGAAATTGCCCTTAACGAACGGTATATGAGCGTTAGGGATTACGGCCGCGGCATCCCTTTAGGGAAAGTGGTAGAAGTGGTCTCTAAGATGAATACAGGCGGCAAATACGATAGCCGGGCCTTTAAAAAATCAGTCGGATTAAATGGAGTAGGGACTAAAGCTGTCAATGCGCTCTCTAGCGAGTTTAAGGTCTACTCATTTAGAGAAGGCAAAGTCAAAACGGCTGTGTTTGAGCAGGGCCAATTGGTGAACGAATCAGAGGAGGACAAGCAGCAGCGCAACGGCACGCTAATAGAGTTTACTCCCGATGCGGCCATATTTAAGAATTACCGATTTAGAGACGAATACGTTGAGCGCATGCTCAAGAATTACGTCTTTTTAAATCCGGGTTTAACCATTGCCTATAACGGTCAAAAGTTTTTTTCAGAAAACGGACTAAAAGATCTTCTCGAAGATCAAAACGCCAGCGACGACTTTCTATACCCCATTATTCACTTGAAGGGAGACGATATTGAGATCGCCCTGACGCACAGTAAGTCGCAATACAGCGAAGAGTACCATTCGTTTGTCAACGGTCAGCACACCACCCAGGGAGGCACACACCAATCGGCTTTCAGGGAGGCGATTGTCAAGACTATTCGTGATTTTTACGGTAAAACCTACGAAGCTTCTGATGTGCGCAAATCGATCATTTCTGCCATCGCCATTAAAGTGATGGAACCTGTATTCGAGAGTCAGACCAAAACGAAGTTGGGTTCTACCGATATGGGCGGATCGCTTCCGACCGTGCGCACCTACATCAATGACTTTGTGGGTCACCAGCTTGACAACTACCTGCATCAGCATCCCGATACGGCAGAGGCCATACAGCGGAAAATTATTCAGGCCGAACGAGAGCGTAAAGAGCTCTCTGGAATACGTAAATTGGCCAAAGAGCGCGCGAAAAAAGCGAGCTTACACAATAAAAAATTGCGTGACTGCCGCATACACTTGACCGACCTCAAGAACGACAGAAGGCTAGAGAGCACCTTATTTATCACAGAGGGAGACTCGGCCTCGGGGTCGATAACTAAATCAAGAGATGTGAACACTCAGGCAGTGTTTAGCTTAAGAGGTAAGCCGCTGAACTCCTTTGGCATGAGTAAGAAAATTGTTTACGAGAACGAAGAATTCAATTTGCTTCAATCAGCGCTGAATATTGAAGAGTCAATGGAAGACCTGCGTTATAACAATATCGTTATAGCTACAGATGCTGATGTTGACGGTATGCACATACGCCTCTTGCTGATTACCTTTTTTCTTCAGTTCTTTCCAGAGCTCATCAAAGAGAATCACCTGTACATTCTTCAAACGCCGCTATTTAGAGTGCGTGATAAAAAACAGACGATCTACTGTTACAGCGAGCGCGAGCGCAGGGCCGCAATTGAAGCGCTCAGCGGAAGACCTGAAATTACCCGATTCAAAGGGTTAGGTGAAATTTCTCCCGATGAGTTTAAGCATTTTATAGGAGAAGAAATTAGGTTGGAGCCTGTACTACTCGACCGGGCGATGAGCATAGACCAGCTTCTCGATTTTTACATGGGTAAGAATACCCCAGAACGCCAAGAATTTGTAATTGAAAACCTTAAGGTAGAATTGGATGTAATCAATGAGTGACGACGGCTTAACACCCTTAGGGCATACTCCTGAAGATACGGGTCAAGAACGTATGATCACCGTAACAGGCATGTACAAAGACTGGTTCTTAGACTATGCCTCATACGTTATTCTTGAGCGTGCGGTTCCGGCCATTGAAGATGGCTTTAAACCCGTTCAGCGCCGTATAATGCACGCCCTCAAAGAGCTCGATGATGGCCGGTACAACAAGGTGGCCAATGTCGTAGGGCACAGTATGCAATACCATCCGCACGGAGATGCAAGCATCGCTGACGCCATGGTGCAGATGGGTCAAAAAGAGTTGCTGATCGATACCCAAGGAAACTGGGGTAACATACTTACAGGAGATAGTGCGGCTGCTTCGCGTTACATCGAGGCCCGCCTCTCTAAATTTGCTTTAGAAGTAGTCTTCAGCCCCAAAGTGACTGAATGGCAGCTGTCTTACGACGGAAGAAAAAAAGAGCCGGTGAATCTTCCGGTGAAATTCCCGATGTTACTGGCACAAGGTGCAGAGGGTATTGCCGTTGGACTCTCGACCAAAATACTCCCGCACAACTTCAACGAACTTATAGATGCCAGCGTAGCCTACCTCAACAATAAATCGTTCACCCTCTATCCCGATTTCCCAACAGGCGGACATATTGATGTAGAAAATTATAACGACGGGCTTAGGGGCGGCCGCATTAGAGTTAGAGCCAAAATTGATA
>JADHLU010000037.1 GCA_016780435.1 Flavobacteriaceae bacterium | reverse complement strand
CCATCTTCAAACACTTTTTGATAGTACGAAAAAAAGGCGTCGCCCAAAGGGGCGCTCCAATCGCTTATATTTTTGAATTTTTTCAGGTCTTTGGGGTCGTAATACGAATCGCTCATGTCGAACTAGTTTTGGCCCTAAAGTTACGATCAAATTAACGGGCCGGCTTTATTTTCTAACTTTGTCAGGTGAATAATTCAGCATCAGAAACGGCTCTTGTTCTATCTGGCGGAGGCATCCGCGGCATGGCGCACATCGGATTTATAAGGGCCCTTCAAGAGCACGGCTTAGCTGTCGATCGCGTCGCCGGAGCCAGTGCAGGAGCACTTGTAGGCGCCTTGTTCTGCAACGGCAACAGCACCGACGACATGCTGGCTTTTTTCAAAGAGACACCCCTTTTTAGATACAATTATTTCAGCAGTAACAAGCCTGGGCTGATAGATACCGATCGGTATTACACTGTGTTAAAGGGCTATTTAATGCATGATTCTTTTAAAGAACTGAATCTTCCTTTGCACGTGGCTGCCACCAATTTACAAGAGGGGTATCTGCGCGAATTCAACAGTGGACCGCTCATAAAACCGCTTTTGGCATCGGCCTCACTTAGCCCTGTTTTTAGCCCCGTAGAAATTGAAGGTCAACTGTATGCAGACGGAGGTATTTTGAGCAATTTTCCGTTAGAATTTGTAGAGGATAAAGCAGAGCGAATCATAGGGTCAAACACCACAGAACTCACCACGGTTTCTAGCAGGCACCTGAAAAATGCGCTGCAAATTACGGCACGTGTAAGCAGCCTTATGATCTACTCGCGCACTAAAGAAAAACTTCAGCGCTGTGATTTTTACATTCAGCCACAAGGCCTTAAAAAGATCGGATTCCTCGACAAATCGGGCATTGAAAAGGCCTATGCCATCGGTTATGAAGAGGGCAGTAGGGCTATAGAGACCTTTTTAGAGCGTCAACACCAATCTTCGGCCGGTTAGACATCGTCAAAATCTATAGTGAGCGCAGATGAGGTGGCCTTAGCTTGACAGCTAAGCAAGAATCCGTCAGCAATTTCCTTGTCAGTCAGCACTTGGTTGCGTTCCATTTCGGCAGAGCCTTCTTTGATTTTGCAGATGCAACTACTGCAGGTTCCGCCCTGACAGGAATACGGGGCGTCTATACCTTCTTCTAGCAGCAAATCAAGCACGAACTCATCAGCAGCTCCATTGAGCGTATGGGTTTGATTGTTGAGAATCACTGTAATTTCAACCGCCCCATCGGTGTCGATTGTGGCGACTTCTGAAGAGGCCGTAAACAATTCGTATTTAATCGAATCATTGGGCATCCCAGACGCGCTAAGTATGGCCTTGGATTCGTTGATCATGGCTTCAGGGCCACATAGATAGGCGAGGTCAAAAGCCGAAATACCGCCCTGTGCTTTTAGGTTATGATTGATAATCGCCTTGTCAATTCGGCCGAAGTATTCTCCGTCATTACTGCGCGAAAAAACTTGCTTTAAGATCAAGCGCTCTTGGTAACCTTCTTGCAGACCCTTTAGCGTTTCTGCATACATCACATTTGAAGCGTCGGTATTTCCATAAACCAGCAGTAAACTGCTATTCTTTTGTGTTTCTAGTATAGCTCGTGCTATGCTTAAAACCGGAGTGATTCCGCTTCCCGCAGCCAGGGCAATCACTCGTGTCGCGTCTTTTGATTCGTAGGTAAAACGCCCTTCTGGCGCTGAAACTTCGAGGCGATCTCCGGGCTTTAGTTCTCGATTGGCGATGGCCGAAAAAGTGGCCCCTTTGTCGAGCTCTTTAACCCCTATTTGAAGGGCGCCTTCACCGGGCAAATTTGATAAGGAGTACGATCTTCTTAGCTCGTCACCTTCTTTGGTAGTGTGATTTATGGTGATGTATTGACCTGGAATAAAGTGAAAAACAGAAGTAAGGCTTTCAGGAATTTCCAGCTGTATGTTAACGGCTTTCGGGGTAAGCCTATCTATTGATTTTATCAACAAGCTATAAAACTTCATCTGCTAAAATTTTAGATGCAAAAGTACAAACTGCAGCGGTTTTATTATTCTATCAACTCAGGTTACCTTTGAATCTATGCGCAGCAAATTAGTAGCCATATATTGGGTCTTAGTACTGGCGACGGTTATTTCTTCTTGTGCCAGTGCGTCAAAAATAAATGCCTCAGCTGCTCACGAGTTGAGCGCCCGCTACAACGTGCTTTATCACGGAGAAGAGGCGCTTGAGCAAGCACTAAACGCTCTTGACGGCCTAGAAGAAGACTACGGTCAACCGCTGTCTTTCATAGCCCCTTCTCTTAGGGCTGGAGCTAGAGACAGCAGTGTTTTTGACCTGCTAGAGCGCGCCGAGAATAAGGCCGTAAAGGCCGTACAAAAGCACAGTGTCACGCTCAACAACAAAGAGTACAACAAGCATATTCCTCGCGCCTACAATCTACTCGGTAAGGCACGACTTTTGGCGGGAAACAGCTTTGAAGCGATAGAGGCATTTGAGAAGGCAAAAAGCATTGCCACCACTAGAACCGATCTTGAACAGGCCTACTGGGGCCTTGCGCTATCACGGTATCACCTTGGCGAGACAAAATCAGCGCTAAGAGACTTAGCTGCCATAGAAAAGAGCGACAACACAAAAGCTTCTGCGCCACATGTCAGGCTGTTGACCCTAGAGCTTCTGCGAAATCACCAAGCCGATTCACTTGAAGCCGCAATGGACCAGGTAACGGCCAAAAAACTGCTGAATAAGTACCCCATGCGAGCCGTTTATGCCCTAGCGCAACAATACGAAGCCATGGGCAATAGCACAAAGGCCCAAGGCCTATATACGTTTTTGTCAAAGAAAGCGGGATACGATAAGGCGCGGTTTCGCATCTTAGCCCAACTGCGATTAGCGCAGCTTACTTCTGCCGATTCTACCACCTATTTTGAACGCCTTTTCAAGATAGAAAAGCGTTGGAACAACTACGATCAGCGGTTCTATGTTGATCACGACCGAGGCAGATGGCTGCTGTCACATGCATCGACTAAAACGGATAAAAACCGCGCCAAATACTTAGATAGTTTGGCCGTTTCTGCTTTTGAAAGCTCCAATGCCATTGCTTCCGATAGAGTAAGAGCCCTTAACTTCGACTACCTTGCTCAACACTTCTTAAACCGAAAAGACTATCCACTGTCATTTGCCTATTACGACACCTTGGCAGTAGGCTTTGCAGATAAGCAATTAAGGCAGCCAAAGGCGTCTAGAGCGATTCATCAGAAACTCAAGACCTACCTAGAATTGACCGCCGCACTTAAAGATATAGACAGTGTGCTTGCAGAACAAACAGGCCTAGTAAGTGGGGGCCTAGATGAGATTTTAACCCTTATGCCGACTGCCGAAAAGAAACGGGTTGAGCGCTCAAAATCAGCTCTCAACAGGGAAGAGCGATTAAACGAAAATGTGGATCTGACATTTGAAGCGGTTAGTCTTTTAGCCTATGACTTTAATGACCTTCAAGGGGCCAAGTCGCTTTTAACGCCTTTCTTATCAGGCGATTTTTCTGACGAGACTAAGGCCGCCGCACTTTTTCGGTTATACCAAATAAGTGCGCTCTTTGAAGAAACCAAAGGGGCTGAAGTCTATAAAGAAGCCCTTTTGGCCAGCCACGCCAACAGCATTTACACGCTTTATTTAGACGATTCGAGTAATCCAAATCAAGCGCTGGAGGGTCAATTGGCACAGCTTTTCTCTGAAAACAAAGACGACTTGGCCTATGACTTAGTCGAAAAAGCTTACGCTCAAAGACAACCCCTTGGCCCTGAAAGTTTATTAATTGCGGCTAGAGTTGAGGCGCGTTTGTTTGGGTTAGAGGTATATGCTAAACGATTAGAAGAAATCAAACAGGTTTTCAGAAATACATGGGCCGACCGAGAGGCCTCTTTGTTGCTGGCTCAATTGGCAGAGGGCGATGAAGCAGCCATTGCTCGCCCCGAGCGCTATGCCCTAGTATTTAATGCCGACGATGAGACCCTTGAAAAATGGAGAGCCATTTCGGCGCAAAAACTCCGTGAGCAGAACTACGATTTAAGCGCTGTTGTTGAGCCCTTTGACCGACAATCTTCGTATTTGGTGGTCGGCTGGTTTTCTAGTGAAGCGTATGCCCAGGCTTTTTACCAGCGCAACGCCGCCGCTTTGAACGCAAGTCGTGTTGCGGTTGTCTCTCAAGAAGATTACGTGGCTGCTCAGTGGACCAAAAACCCCTTGTTTTGAAAAAGAATCGCTACAACAAGGCTATCAAATACAGTGGGGTTGCCGCGCAAATGGCACTGACCATAGCGCTGTGCAATTATGCGGGATCATGGGCCGCAGAGCGCTATCAGGCCGCCTGGATAGAACCCGCACTCACGCTTTTTGGAATTTTTGCTTCAATGGCGCTCGTGATTATTCAAGTGATTAGAGATTCAAAGAGCAATCCATGATAGCCGCGTCTATGCCTGCTTTTATAGGCTTCTTTGCCCTAACCACGACAGCAGTCGTGCTTACACTCTACTGGCTTAAAAAAAGAAAACACATGAGTCACTTAGGGGTCGTTTACATGGCCTCAATGCTTATCAAGATGGCATTTTTTGGGCTGTTTTTTTATGAGTTTTTGGCCGATTTAGAGCAGCTGTCAAAGTTTGAACGGGCGGAGCCGCTTTTACCTCTTTTTGTGGGACTGATCATTGAGGTTTGGACCGTCATTAAGCTGGTAAAAGACGACTAAAAATACAGGGGTCTAAAACTTTCTTAACGGGCTGTTTTAGTTAATGATTATGTATATCTTTGCCAAAATTTTAACAAAAGTTCCCCTTGAAAGGAGTTTTAATGAAGCCAAGAAGCAGTTCTTTTTCCGCACTCTATTTCACCTTTTTAATTGCCCTTTTGCCATTAACTCTTCAGGCGTCGGGCACCAGCGATTTTGGTGACAATGCTCCTGCTCAACAAGAAGAAGGGGCGATAGACACCCAAGAGAAAATCTCCGCTTACATTGAGCATCACATTAAAGATGCGCACGACTTTCACCTCTTTTCATACAACGATTCAGAAGGCCACCGCAAACACTTCGGATTTCCGCTTCCGGTTATCGTGTATACCTCACAAGGGGTGCGTGCCTTTATGTCTTCGGCCTTTCATCACGACGACAGCGGCCACTACATAGTTGAAAAAGAGGGTGTTTCTCTAGTGAAGTATCACGAAAAAATATACGAGCTCAACCAAGGAGAAGATCAGCTTTCTTTCGATGCCGATCATCATCCAGAAAACGCCCATGCCGTGCTCGACCTGTCGATCACCAAAAGCGTCTTCGGATTTCTATTGGTCTCGTTGTTGCTACTTTTCGGTTTTAGATCTCTGGCCAATCAGTATAAAAAACGTTCTATTCCTGTAGGCCTCGGCCGCGTGTTAGAACCTTTAGTGCTCTATGTAAGAGACGAGATCGCCAGACCGAACATCGGAGAGAAGCACTACAAGCGTTTTACGGGTTTCTTGTTAACGGTGTTTTTCTTCATTTGGGCTTCGAACCTTTTGGGGCTTACCCCGCTAGGATTTAACATTACGGGTCAACTTGCGGTGACCTTCACCCTGGCCTTGTTCACCTACGTCATAACGCAGTTTAGCGGAAATAAAGACTACTGGAAGCACATCTTCTGGATGCCCGGAGTTCCGGCTCCAATGAAGGTGATTTTGGCTCCTATTGAACTTTTGGGAACCATAACCAAGCCCTTTTCGCTGATGATTCGTTTGTTCGCCAATATTTCTGCCGGACACATCGTGGTAATGAGCCTAATTTCAATTGCAATTATTATGAAGAGCAGCATGGGAGTGGTTGGCGCTACCGCCCTCTCTTTTGCCCTGTCGTTCTTTTTAACACTTATAGAATTACTAGTGGCGTTTTTGCAGGCCTATATCTTTACCATGCTTTCGGCATTGTTTATAGGTATGGCCGTTCAAGAACACGATCACCACTAGAAACGCTAATTAATGTTTAATCTTTAGTTTTTTAATTATGACAATTCCAAATTTAGTAGGTGCCGGATTAATTGTAATAGGTGCTGGTATTGGTCTTGGCCAAATCGGTGGAAGAGCGATGGAAGGTATTGCTCGTCAACCTGAGGCTACCGGAAAAATCCAGACAGCTATGATTATTATCGCTGCATTATTGGAAGGTTTGGCTTTTGGAGCCCTTTTCTTAGGAAAATAAACCTTAAAAAGAGAAGCTAAAGGGCGCAGCGGTTGGCTGCGCCCTTTAGCCTATCAAAAAGCATTAAACTATGGAACAGTTAATAAACGATTTTTCTCCAGGCTTGTTTATCATGCAGAGCATCTTGATGCTCGTCGTGATTTTTATAATGGTGAAGTTTGCGTGGAAGCCTATAGTATCTTCACTTGACGAAAGAGAAGAGGGAATTAAAAAGGCCCTAGAGTCTGCTGAGCTAGCTAAAGCTGAAATGCAGAATATTTCATCTGCCAACGAGCAGCTCATGAAAGAGGCTAGAGAAGAGCGCGAGCAGCTCATGAAAGAGGCTAGAGATACCAAAGCCAAGCTGATTGCAGATGCTGAAGAGGCGGCTCAAGAAGAAAGCGCAAAGATCATTGCCAAGGCAAAAGTGTCTATCGAGCTTGAAAAGAAAGAGGCCTTAGCCCAAATCAAAAGAGAAGCGGCGCAGTTGTCTGTGGCCCTGGCAGAGAAAATTTTGAAAGACGAGCTATCGTCAGCTTCAAAGAATGCCGATCATATTGAAAAATTACTCAAAGAGGTTTCTCTTAAGTCTTAATCACTGATGAAACAATCCAGAGCATCTATACGGTATGCCAAAGCGTATTTGGAAGTGGCAAACGATCGAAACAGTTTAGATCGGGCTGCTGCCGACATGCTTGCCATTCAAGAAACCGTAGCTGCCTCTAAAGAACTTTCTGGGGTGCTTGAAAACCCCATGACCAGTCCAATTCTCAAGAAGTCTATTCTTGACGAACTGTTCAAAGACCTCAGCGAAGCGACCAAAGACCTCATCAGAGTGCTTTCAGAAAACGACCGACTTGAATTGCTTGACGACATAGCCGAGCGCTTCGTTGGCCTGCTTGCCAAGCACAGAGGTCAGGTGCGAGTAACCTTGGTGATCGCATCGGCAGATCAGCAAGATGCCTTAGAAAAGACCGTGCTCAACCTGTTAAAAGAACAGGGATACGCCAATGTAATTCTCAAGGTTGAGCTAGATCCTGAGCTTATAGGCGGATTCGTACTGAAGCTCGACGACTTGCTTTACGACGCAAGCGTAGCCGGAAAAATTAAACGTGTAAAAAAAGAATTTTCAAACAGTCTATAACATGTCAGACCTTAAAGCAGCTGAAGTATCAGCGATTCTAAAAAAACAAATAGAGGGCTTCGATTCGAGCGCTTCACTAGACGAGGTAGGAACGGTATTGGCCGTGGGTGATGGTATTGCCCGTGTTTACGGTCTTTCTAATGCCCAGTACGGAGAGTTGGTTGAGTTCGATGGCGGATTAGAGGGAATCGTTCTTAACCTTGAAGAAGACAACGTTGGAGTCGTGCTATTGGGCCACTCAAAAGTAGTTGGAGAAGGTTCTATAGTAAAACGAACTCAGCGCATCGCCTCCCTTAAAGTAGGTGAAGGAGTAGTCGGGCGTGTTTTAGACACGCTCGGAAATCCAATTGACGGAAAAGGAGCGATTGAAGGCCACTTATACGAGATGCCGCTTGAGCGTAAAGCACCTGGTGTTATTTACCGTCAACCGGTTAACGAGCCGCTTCAAACGGGAATCAAGTCGATTGACGCCATGATTCCAGTCGGAAGAGGCCAAAGAGAGCTCGTTATTGGAGACCGTC
>JADHLU010000036.1 GCA_016780435.1 Flavobacteriaceae bacterium | reverse complement strand
ATCTTTTAACCAACGGCTTACACCAAAAAAAAAGGGCCGCCCAATGGGCGGCCCTTTTTTTTCTAAAGTAGTTGAGATTACATGGCAGGCTGAATCTTAACTTCTGCCTTTCCATATTCCCAGCGCACCTCTAACCTATCGGGCTTAACCTCATACACCAAACGCTCTTCGAAAGAGGCACCTTGGCCGGCATAAGCATTTACGCGCAATTGATCTTGAGTGGCATCGTAGTTAAAGGCCCCCCACTGATCTGCCACTTTGTTAAAGATGAACGTAGACTGGTACTCGTTAGGAATGATAAAGAAGCTGTACGTGCCGGCTGGCAAGCGCTTTCCTTCGATAATGATATCCTTTTCGGTAGTAAACTTGGTGGCCTCATTGGCACCGGCACGCCAAACTTGACCCATGGGTACGAGATCTCCCCAAATCACTCGACCCTTAACCGCGGGCGCCGAGTACTGAATGGTAATACTGCTTCCGCCAGCCTCTCCTTTGGCCACTTGGGCAGGGCTAGCCTTTTCTTGGGCGAATGTAAAAGCCGATACGAAGGCCAGTGCAAGCGCTACTACTAGATTTCTTTTTCTCATGATATACTTTTTTAGTGGATTGAATTTACGCATAAATCAGCTGCTTTCGTGACCTATGTTACAAAGTGGGCGTTAAGTAATTGGTAACTTTGTCTACAAATTATAAGAATATGCCGACTGTTAAACTGACTACCCAGCAATTCAAAGACGATATCTTCGATTATACGCAAGAAAAAGAATGGAAATACAAGGGCTCAAAGCCCGCCATCATCGATTTCTATGCCGACTGGTGTGGACCGTGTAAAATGGTCGCTCCCATACTTGAAGAACTTAGCAACGAGAACCCTGAGATTGTGATCTACAAGGTTGACACCGAGGTCGAACAAGAACTTTCTGCCGTTTTTCAGATCAGAAGTATTCCCAGCATTCTGTTTATTCCAAAAGACAACCGTCAGCCGATGATGCAACCCGGAGCACTGCCTAAGCACGCACTCCAGGAAATCATCGACAAGGAGTTAGTTAAAGCGGTTTAAAGTGACGCAGAGGCCTTGATCAAAAGATCTCTTGTCGCTTTTATACCTTCGATTTCTGATAGTCTGCTACCTTCGTATTCTACACCGATAAATCCGTCGTAACCATACGATTTGGCGATTTGAAGCATGCGGATATAGTCTATAAAGGTTTCGTTTCCGTTTTCATCGAAATCATTAGACTTGGCACTTAACGCCATCGCCTTGGGCATCATTTCTTCAACACCCTGGTAGATGTCGTAAACCTCAGTGCAGCTTCCGTCAAAGACAGATCCGTATCCCTCTTCGGCCACGCAGAAGTTTCCGAAGTCAGGAAGCGTTCCGCAATTCGGTGCGTTGACCCCATTGATCACTCCCATGAGAGCAGCTGCATTTGAGCTGATGCGGCCGTGATTTTCAACCAGCACGTTGATTCCCTTTGGTGCTGCATAAGCCGAAAGGGCAGATAGGCTTTCGATAGAATTAGATGTCCACAATTCAGGGTCTTTCTCTCCATATAGATTAAGGCGCACGGCAGAGCATCCCATGTCTGCAGCGGCGTCTATCCACAGTTTGTGGTTTTCAATAGCCTCTGCACGAGACGTTGCATCTGAGGTAGATAGGCTACCCTCTCCATCGATCATGATGAGCACATTTTGTAACCCGAATTGTGCAGCAAGCTCATTGTTCTTTTCAACAAATGCCGCTACAGCTGCCTTTTTGTCTTCTGCACGCACCACATCGGTGTAGAGTTGATTTACATATTCTAATCCTTGAAAGCCCATTTCGTGTGCTTTCTCGGCGAAATCATAAGGCGACATTTCACCCGATCTTATGGCGCGATGCAGCGACCACTGTGCCAATGATAGCTTAACCGAACTTTCGGTTTCTGCGCTAGCTGAGGGTTCAGCCTGTTGCTTAGGCGCTTGATTCCAACTTACAATCGATAGTGCTGCAAGCAGCGAAAAAACGTATCTAGTCGTTACTGTTTTCATAGGTTAAATTTAAGTGAGTAAAAAAGTACAGAATAATTCAAGGCGCTCGCGAAAGCAGCCCCAAAAATTCAATGAAGGCCGTTGAGTCGGCCACTCGGTAATGGGCTGCGGTTGGTTTATTGCCGACCTTAATAGTAACTGTCGAAGCAGGCAGATAGGTAAACATGTCTTCATCGGTCACATCATCGCCAACGGCCAAAACAAAATCAAAGGCCTCGGTGTTGTAGCGCTCAACTGCCGCGGTCCCTTTGTTCACGCTGCTGCTGACTACCTCAATAATTTTGTCTCCATTCATCAGGTGCACCTCATTAGAGATCATGCTTGCTAAGATTGTTTTCAACTCTTCAGACTTGACGATTCCCAATTCAGGATCGCTTTTTCGGTAGTGCCACACCAAGGCATTTTTCTTGATCTCAACAAAGGTTCCGG
Organism: Flavobacteriaceae bacterium; assembly: GCA_016780435.1. Next base: position 5,416 of record JADHLU010000036.1, on the reverse strand, counting down.
GCGTGTTGTCTGCAAACTGTTGCATGACGGGCAGTATGTGAGAAATCCAGTCGTTGCTGCTCAGATTTTTCTCTTTCCATGCTGAGCTGCCCTTCTCTCTGGTCAAGTGCCCGTGCTCTGCAATCAAATCGATCTCAAAGTGTCCGAAGTGTTTTTCTAAAAAATCAGTGGGTCTTCCGCTGATAATCGCCACGTGATTTGAAGAGTCTTGACTTAGTCGTTCAAGGGCGTCTAACACCTCATCGCTCGGCAACGCCTTCTGATGGTTGACGTGAAAGCCAGTTAGGGTGCCGTCGTAATCAAGCAGCAGCAGGCGTCTTGTAGCTGATTTGTAGGAACTAATGAGCTGCTCTTTCTCTTTGGCCCGAATGCGAATGGTCTGCTCTTCAGGCTCGCTTTCTGCGATCTGATAAAGCTCGTCGATGAAGCGCTTCGACCAAGCGTGAATGTCGTACCGCCTTATACGCTCTCGCATAGGTTGATTGCGCTCAACCTGCTCTTCTTCACTCATTTTCAGTGCCTCGTAGAGGGTGTCTGAGAGGGCATAGGTGTCGAACGGATTCACCAACAGCGCGTGATGGAGCTCTTTAGAGGCTCCGGCTAGTTCACTCAAAATCAACACCCCTTTGGCATCTAGTTTGGTCGCCAAAAATTCTTTGGCTACCAAGTTCATTCCGTCGCGCAACGGAGTCACCATGGCCACCTCGCAGCCCTTGTAAAGGTCTATGAGGTCTTCAAAATCAAAAGACCTGTAATAGTACCAAATAGGCGTCCAATTCACCGTTGAATGCAGGCCGTTTACTCGGCCAATACTCTCGTCTGTCTTTTTCTTTAACGCCTTGTAATGAGACACTTCTGATCGCGAAGGCACAATAACCATAACCAGGCGCACTTTTTCATGAAACTCCGGATAACGCTCCAGAAACAACTCAAAGGCCTCGATTCGGTTCAAAATGCCCTTGGTGTAATCGAGCCTGTCAATCGACAAGACGAGTTTTCCATCGGTTTGGGCGCGATGCGATGCGAACTGTTTTCTCAGCTCTGAGAAATCACTCGGATGAATTTCATCGTGAGCCTTTGAGACCGATTCGAACTTCTCAAAATCAATACCCATTGGAAAGGTGTTTACGATCAACTCTCTCCCTTTGTTCATGATGGCATTAAAGTTCACCTCTAGGTGCAGTATGCGCTTAACCGAACTCACGAAGTGACGTTGGTAGTCGTAGGTGTGAAATCCAATTAAATCGGCTCCCATAAGCCCCCTTAAAATTTCTTGGCGTTTCGGAAAGATTCTAAAAATCTCGTACGACGGAAACGGAATGTGCAAGAAGAATCCTATAGTTACATCGGGAATCTTCTGGCGGATGAGATCAGGCAATAGCAGCAACTGATAATCGTGCACCCAAATGGTATCGCCCGGTGAGACCTCGGCGGCCACGGCCTCTGCAAACTGCTCGTTCACCTGTTGATAGGCTTGCCACTGCTGCTGGTCAAAAACTACATTTTGCTTAAAGTAATGAAAGAGAGGCCAGATCGATTTATTAGACAGCCCCAGGTAAAAGTCTTCAACTTGAGCCTGATCGAGATGCACCGCTTTAAAACGCAATTCACTTAGTGCCGCGTCAGTCTCCTTCATCTGTGCAGAGCTCAATTCTTCTTTAGTCAAACCCGGCCAACCTATCCACAAGGCATTGCTATTTTGGTGAACGCTCTTCAATCCTGTTGCCAATCCTCCACTAGTGGGGGTAAAAACTAGCGATTGTTCATTTTTTTCAACTTTTAGCGGCAATCGGTTCGAAACAATGACAATTTTCTTCAACTTGTGGGGGGCTCTTTTAAAAGGTTAGTTTATGCGGACAGACAATTTACATTACGGAATCATTGGAAATGGAGCCTCAGGAGCATTGGTATCAAAAGACGCCTCTGTAGACTGGTTGTGCCTTCCGCACTTTGCATCGCCTTCTGTTTTTGCTAAGATTCTAGACAAAAAAGGGGGGCATCTCGGCCTGACTTCTGTAGCTAATGCCGTAACGCATCAATCGTACCTTGAAAATACGAATATTTTAAAGACCGTCTTCGAGAGCGAAGAAGGATCGTTCGAGGTACTCGACTTCATGCCCAGGTACCAAAAGGTAAATGGCCGGTATTACAATCCGCCTGAGCTTACCCGAATCATTAAACCCCTAACCGGTCGTTCAGCCATAGCTATTGACTATCAACCGGCCTTAGAATACGCCAAAGGCACCACCGAAACCCACATAAAAGGTTCGCATCTGATCAGCATTTCAGGAGACGAGACGCATTACGACACGCTGTTTTTCTATTCGAACATACCCTACACCAAGGTGCTTGAGGGCGGCAGTTTTGTGCTCACAGAAACCGTATTCATAACCCTTTCATACTGCGAAAAACTTGAGCTACCCTCGGTAGAAAAGGCTTGGTACGATTTCGATCTCACCAAGGCCTATTGGCTAAATTGGGTTCAGCGCACCAAAGCCTATCCGCTTTATAAACAACAAATTGAGCGCAGCGCACTTACACTCAAATTGCTTTCGTACGACAAGACCGGAGCTATCATCGCCGCACTGACCACCTCGTTGCCCGAGACCATAGGTGAGGTAAGAAATTGGGACTACCGCTTTTGCTGGATACGCGACTCTTCTATGGTGATCAAGGTGCTCTCTCAACTCGGGCATCGCCAAGTGGTCAAGCGCTTCATCGATTACATCATTGACCTCATACCTGAAAAAGACGAAAAGCTGCAAATCATGTACGGCATTGGCGGAGAGCGCACACTCACCGAAGAAACCTTAGATCACCTTGAGGGCTACCACGGCTCAAAACCCGTGAGAATCGGAAACGACGCCTACCGTCAGAAACAAAACGATATCTACGGCATTCTGATCGATGCTATTTATATAGAACTCAACAACTACAGCCTAGATTACGAGCGAAAAGAAGAACTCTGGGAGGTGGTAAAAAACATTGTATGGATCGTCTCACACAATTGGGAGCAGCCAGACAAAGGCATTTGGGAATTCAGAGGAGAAGACAAGCACTTCACCTTTTCAAAGGTGCTCTGCTGGGTAGCTATTGATCGCGCCATAAAGATTGCCCAACTGCTGGGCAAAGAAAAACCCAAGTGGGTTGAAACCAGGCAGCGCATTAAAACCCAGATTGAAGAAAGGGCCTGGAACGAAGAAGTTCAAGCCTACACCCAGTATTACGGATCGAAATCCTTAGACGCCTCGGTTCTGCTCATGGAGCAATACGACTTTATTCGGGCAGATGATCCGCGATTCGTGGCAACGGTTAAGGCTACTGAAAAAGAGCTGCTTCGCGATGGACTGATGTACCGCTACAAAAATGAAGACGATTTCGGAGAGCCCTCTTCATCCTTTACGATTTGCACCTTTTGGTTTATTCGAAGTTTGGTCAAAATCGGAGAGGTTGACAAGGCAAAGACACTTTTTGACCGTCTTCTATCTCACGCCAATCACCTGGGGTTATTCAGTGAAGACATTGATTTTGAGTCTAAACGGCTATTGGGAAATTTTCCTCAGGCCTATTCCCATTTAGCGCTTATAGATACCGCCATTCAATTCAACGAAACATCGAGCAAGGCTCCGCACTGATTGAGGTATTCGAGCTCGGCTAACTTTGCGCTAAACTTGGCCTGAACGCCCGTGAGTTCAGCGTTGAGCAAATTGATTTGTGCCTGTCTCAGTTCAATAGAAGTAATCTGACCTAGGTCAAATTGATTTTTAGAGCGCTCAAAATTATCACTAGCGGTTACTACATTTTCTTGCTGTAAACGGTAAACCTCAACCGCATTGCGGTAGGCTCCTTCGGCGTTGAGCAGATCTCTGAGCACCTCTTGCTCAATTTGTTTTTCTTGCAACTCAGTTGAGGCTAGGGCTATCTTGGCGTTTTTGATGCCCACCTGCTGACTGCCTTGGTTGAATAAGTTCCAGCTCAAGGTGGCTCCGGCCGATAACCCAACTACTTGGCTTGACGCTACGAACCCTGTTGGCGGAAAAACACCCTCGCTGTATCCGTACCCCGAATTAACCGCCAATGATGGAAGCAGTGTAGACCGCTGCGCCTTTAGGGTCAGCGTGTTGATCTTTTCATTCGAGCGCACTTGAAGCAGGCGCACATTTTTTGCGGTGTATTCTTTGCGCTTTTCTAAAAGTACCTCGTCGTCTACAAAGCGCACTAGAGGATTCACGGTGAAATCGGTCTCTAGATCTCTGGCCAAAATCACGTTTAAATTGCGTTTGGCATTAGTAAGCGCTTGTCGCTGCTGAATCAGGTTGATGCTATCGGTGTTGAGATCAACTCGGGCATTTAAAAGGTCTAATCGCGTAGATGACCCAAACTCAAAGCGCTTGTCGGCGCGTTCGAGCCTGCGCTTCGAATTCTCAAAGGTTTGCTCTAAAATGAGTACCCCCTCTTCAAGGCGTGCCACCTCGTAGTAGGCCGAAAAAAGCTGAATCAGGGTCTGCTCGATGGTCTGGCGTACACCTAGTTTAGACAACTCGTACTGCTCCTTTAAGCGTTTAAAGTTATAGAGGCGACCCATTCCGTCGAACAAAGTAAAATTCATGTTTACCGAGGCGTTGTAGCGCGTGGTCTCTGCTCCGTCTACGGTACGTGTTTGACCGTCTTGAAAGGTAGCCACTTGGTCGTCAATGGCGATATTGGCTCCCGTGGTTGCCGTCACTGAGGGCAAAAATCTAGAGTTCAGAATCGAGGCGTTATTCTTTGCCTGTGCTTGATCATTTTTGGATACTAAGATGCCAAAATTGTTTTCTAAAGCCATGTTCATCGCCTCTTCAGGTTGCAAGACTTCTTGCGCGCTAAGTGCCGCGGAGAAGGAGACTAGAAAAATAAATATATACCTATTCATGAGTGTTTTGTTGTTCTTTTACCGCGCGTTCGACTGATCTGCGATCGGGCATTACCCCGGTTCTGAGCCAAACCACATAGATCTTCACCGTGTTGCTAAACGTAAGAAATAGCGGGAGCATGATAAGCGTCAATATCGTTGCATACCCTATACCATAAGCAATTGATACGGCCATGGGCTTTAAAAATTGGGCCTGTCTGCTTTTCTCTAAGAGTAAGGGGGCCAATCCGGCTATAGTGGTCAAAGAGGTTAAAAAGATCGCTCTAAAACGCGAACGGCCGGCTTCGTAAAGTGCCTTTTCAAAACGCATACCATCCTTGAGATTGGTATTAAATTTTCCGATGAGCACCAGTCCGTCGTTGACCATAATGCCGATCAGGGCAATGATTCCTAGGAGTGAAAGTATATTCAATGGAAAGCCGTGAATCTTATGCCCCCAGCCAACGGCTGTTATACTGAACGGTACCAGCAGCAAGAGTAGCAGGGGCTGTGAAAAGCTTCTAA
>JADHLU010000035.1 GCA_016780435.1 Flavobacteriaceae bacterium | reverse complement strand
AGCGCATTCTGATGGTTGGCCAAAAAGAGCAGCGGTCGATGTTGATCTATTTGATGCGAAGCGTGTCTGATTTCTCTAAAGTACAGTCGCAACGCTATGCGCAAGAACCCTTTAACCCCTGAAACTAACACATTAGACACCATCACAACTCATCGTTTTGACCAGAACAAGGCCAGAGACATACCTGAAATAAGATGCCAAATGCCCCAAAGGGCAGCCACCACGGCCATTCCTTTGTTTTGATCAAAGAAAGAAAATATCAGTAGCAGACCAAGACCTGAGTTCTGAATGCCAGTCTCTATGCTCAAGGTTCGTCTTTCAGCTAGGCCTAAACCAAACAGAAGGGCGACCGAAAATCCGGTGACTAAAGCCGCTAAGTTGTGGACCACAACCACTGAAAATAGTGAAGTAATACTGGCTTGAAAAGCCGATTGATTTTGAACGATCATTAAAACAACTAAAAAAACAAAGAAGACAACAGATGTCCACTTAAAAATGGCCGCAAGCCTTTTTGACCATAGAGGCAGAAAATGGGCGAAGGTCATTCCGAGTAACAGCGGGATTCCTAGAATAAGAATGACCACCTCAAACATGTCGAGAAAAGAAATCGAAAAATTGGTAGAAGCTGAAGTAGTCTCAAGGTAGAAGTAAACCATGGTATTAAAAACCAATGGGGTCATAACCACTGCCGCAACCGATGAAACGGCCGTTAAGCTAATCGAAAGGGCGCTATTTCCGCCTGCAAAATGACTCATGAAATTAGAGACATTGCCCCCCGGGCAAGCCGCCACTAAAAACATTCCCAAAGCAATATCAGTCGCGGGTTCAATCAGCCAAACTAAGATCAACGTGACCAGTTGAAGGGCGACAAACTGACTGAATAGCCCCGCAAAAACAGGTTTAGGAGACACCCAGAGCAGTTTAAAATGTGCCGGCTTAATCTCTAAGGCAATACCAAACATGATAAAGCCCAATGCTAGGTTCAATAGCCACAGGGCGTTTGGATCAAACTCAATCTGAACCCCGGTCAAATTCAAATCTGACATCTACGGTAATTTTAATCGTTCGATGACCGCTCGGCCCAGAAGCGAAAGCCCCGTATTGATAACTATTAGAGCAAGGGTGCCCAACCAGAACCACGATTCATCTTTCGATTTTGCGATAATGGCCTCGCCCAAAAGCGCCAGACCAAAGCCTACAGTAGCTAGCGAAGCCACAGAAAAAACAAACCACTTTCTCATTGTACGTGCATTTGATTCAAAATAGGTATTTTCAATAAGCAAAGCAGTATCCGTGGCCATGAAAAGATTCGTTTTAGTTGTTTTTATAGGGTTTACCTGGGGAGCACTGGCCCAAATAGGCATTCACTCACACAACGACTATGCCCAACCGAAGCCCCTTTTCGGGGCACTTGAGGCCAATGCTTCTTCTATTGAGGTCGATGTAATCTTAAAAGACTCCATTTTATACGTCGCCCACGAGCTCGAGAGCATAGATTCAACTAAAACGCTTCAATCAGCTTATATAGAACCGCTGTTGCAGTTAGTCCTCGATGAAGATCCGAGGGTTACAAACCTTTACCTATTAATCGATATTAAAACCGAGGCTTATCAAAGTCTAGAGGCCGTTATCGGAGCGGCAGAGGCCATTCTGCCCTTCACCTACCCATCACTGGACAGCGGCATACGACTGGTAATATCCGGAAATAGGCCTTCACCCAAAGACTACCTGAATTACCCTGATTACCTATTTTTTGATTGTCAAGAAATAGATCAAACCCCAATAGAATCTTGGTCTAAAGTGGCCATGATCAGCCAATCGTTTAGGCGATTTTCAAATTGGAACGGAGAGGCAGTGCTAACGAAAGACAACCGTGAACGATTGACTTCTTTTATAAATAGGGCAAAGACCTTTGATAAACCCGTTCGATTATGGGCTGTGCCTGATACCCCAAAGGCCTGGAATTGGAGCATAGAGTCAGGGCTCGATTACATCAATACCGATCAGCCACTAAGGGTACGTGAATATCTAGATGGCGCCAATTAAAAAAGCCGCTCAAATGAGCGGCTTTTTGAAATTTGAACTGTGAGATTAATGAATAACCTTTATCCCTCTTGAAGACTCGAGTTCGTTGATGAACTCATTTAGACTCAACATAATACCATCTAACTCATCCATGTCAGCCTTAAGTAGTTCTTTAGCCTGACTCAATGATCTCTTGTGCAAAGGTGTTGGTCCATATGTAGTTGAAAATCCGCGAGAAGCCATTCTTAGGTTACTCAAAGCGGTATCTACATCCTTTTCACCAACCTCATCACGAGAGGGGCTAACCGTACTTTGCTTTTTTAAAGCAGCCAACTGTAAACCCAATTCGTTGATAGCCTGAAGGTCTTTTAAGTTATTGAACAAACGTGCGGTATTTGCGCGTAAAACACTTATACGCTCTTCAACTGAATTAAGCGATTGATTAAATGCCAAATAAGAAGCCTCAACAGCCGCGTAGTCAGATCTAAATGCCTCATTGGTCTTGAAGTCTACCCCTTGAAGGACTCCATCGCGTATGGGTTTGACCTCAAAGCTAACCGGGCTAGTTCGCGCAAGTACCGTTCCGCCCTTCTCGACAATAAGCGAGGCTTTAAATGTACCAGGTCGCACCATAGGGCCTGTTTCTGCGACACGAGCATCTTTGTCGAGTACTAATGGAGCAGTGTAAGCATGTCTAAGATCCCATGCCATTCGATGACTTCCCTTTTTTGCTTTTTCGCTTATTTTTCTAACCACATTTCCCTGTTGGTCTTGGATTAAAATCCAGGCTAAAGCCTCTGGCTCTAACAACTCGTCGTCAAGCGAATCATAGCCGACAAACGGAATTGAAGCTTTTGCTGTATTCGCCTTTTTTTCGCGCTCTTGACGCAATTCTCTAGCCGTTTTAAAGTCTTGAGACAAATGGTAAGTGAAAACTGCCCCAAAGGTTGGGTTATCGGCGATGTAGAAGTCGGCCCCTGTATTTCCTAAGTTGTTTCTCGGAATAAACCATTTAGCCGGTCTAGTTTCAAAGAGTGCGGCCGGTTCACTAAGCGAACTAGGCTTCATTTGACGCAAGGCGCTGTAATCATCTAGCACATAAAAACCACGTCCAAACGAAGCGGCCACCAAGTCGTTTTCACGTTTTTGTATGGTCAGATCTCTAAAGGCCATATTCGGAGTGCCTGGCAGCTTTTGCCAGTGCTGTCCACCGTTAAGAGTGGTGTAAACACCAAACTCGGTGGCTAAAAACAGCAACTGAGGGTCTATATGGTCTTGAACAATGCGCCATAGTAAAGTACGCTTCGGCAAATTTGCACTGATCGACTTCCATGTTTTTCCTTTATCGGTACTCTTAAAAAGATATGGGTTAAAATCACCTTCTTTGTGATTGTCAAGAACCACATAAACCGTGTTTTCATCGTGAAGGTCGGCTTTAATATCATTGACAAAGCTGCGCTCGGGTAGTCCCATTTTGGACACCGGTATAGCGGTCCAGTTTGCACCTCCGTCTTCGGTAAACTGCACAAATCCATCATCGGTTCCGGCGTAGAGTAAGCCCTCTTTAACGGGAGATTCACTAAGTGAAGTGATCGTATTGTAGTTAGACATGGCCATTACATCCCAGGCGTTATCCCACGACTGCTGTCGACCCATAATTGGAAGGTTAAGGCGCTCCTCGTTTCGCGTAAGATCTTCTGAAATCGGCGTCCAATCATCCCCCCTTGATTCTGACTTCCATACCCGGTAAGAAGCAAAATACAGTCGGGCAGGATTATGAGGAGAAACTAAAATCGGAGCATCCCAATTGAAGCGCTCATGCGGATCACCCAAAAATGCTTGAGGCTGAATAGCTAAAGGTTCACCAGTGGTTAGGTCTACCCGGTGAAGACCACCCTGCTGCGTCTCGGCATAGATGATGTCGTTAAACTCAGGGTCGGTTGCCGATTGATGTCCGTCTGCAAATAGCGTCTTATACCAATGCTTATTGCTAATACCTTGAACCTCGTCGGTGGCTGAAGGGCCTCCGGCCGATCCATTATCTTGAGTTCCACCAAACACGTGATAAAAGGGCTCAGCATTATTAACGGCAACTTTGTAGAATTGAGTAAGCGGAAGGTTTTTGATGTAACGCCAATTCTCAGCTAGATCAAAACTCTCATAAATACCGGCATCGGTTCCGATCATTAAGTAGTTCGGATCGTCCTTTTTAAAGGCAATAGCATGGTTATCTGAATGCTTCTTTTCTTCTTTTAATTCTGCGAAGGTTTTACCCCCATCTTCAGAAGTAAGCACGCGCACATTCATGAGATACAGTCGGTCAAATTTATGTGGGCTGGCGTAGAGTTCTTGGTAGTAGTGCGGACCTGTTCCGCCCGAAACCGTGTTAGACATCTTGGTCCATGATGCGCCTCTGTCAGCCGAGCGGTAAACTGCGCCGCTTTTTCGATCGAGCTCAATGGCTGCATAAAGCACATCTGGCTGCTGAGGAGAGATGGCCAGTCCGATCTTGCCCATATTAGAGGTGGGCAGTCCTTGACTTAGCTTAGTCCAGGTTTCTCCACCGTCGGTTGAACGGTGTAATCCAGACCCCGGGCCTCCGCCCATAAGTGCAGCAACCGTTCTGTGTCTGTCCCAGGTAGCGGCATAAATCACTTCTGGATTTCTAGGGTCGATCACCAATTCGGTGGCCCCTGTCCACTCGTTGTCTCCGAGCACTTGCTTCCAGGTTTTTCCACCATCAGAAGTTTTGTATACTCCGCGCTCTCCGCCTTTACTCCAGAGCGGACCTTGAGCAGCTACCCAAACCGTATTAGGATCGGTCGGATGCACCACTATTTTTGAAATATGTTCAGAAGTCTTGAGGCCCATATTGTTCCAACTGGCTCCTCCATCTTCTGATTTGTAGATTCCATCTCCATAGGCGACGTGTCGGCCGCCAACATTCTCTCCAGTACCTACCCAAATCACTTGGCTATTTGACGGGTCTATGGTCACGCACCCCATAGAATAAGAACCCTCCTCGTCAAACAAGGGCTGCCAGGTGGTTCCTGCATTATCGGTCTTCCAGACACCACCAGATCCAACCGCAACAAACCATCGATTCTCGTTGTTAGGGTCAATGGCAATGTCAGCGATACGACCCGATAAAAATGCCGGACCAATATTTCTAAATTCGAAGGCGTTTAGGGAGATCTCTGAAGAATTGTCAGCAGATCCTGAAGATTTTTTCCGCTGGGCACTTAAAGGGCCGGCGAACAGCACGCTCATAAAAAGAGCGCATACTATAGAAAAGTGTCTCATCTTGTTCTGGTATTTTTACAATTGTACCTAACAAGATAGTACAAAAAGTGCTCTAGATTTTACTTTGGCTATAATCCTAAATTACGAATGGCACTGCTTTCTTTAGCGTAGTATAATCCTCTCCAAAAAGTGGAGCCTTGCCCATCGTATTTCCAAAGTACCTGTCCCGAGCCATTAACTTCCCAAAATCCAAAATCACCCTCGCAAATAAGGGTATTACCATTAGGTAAGCGAACGGCGCCTCCAACAATTTCAAAAAACATTTCATCATTAGAATACTCAAAAACCAGCTTTGGACTTGGACCAATTTCAACAGGGATACTTGAAAATGAAGGAAGTTTGAATTCCATGACTTTGGAGCGCTTTTCGCCTCCATTATTGTTGAAAATAAGCAAACCGTCCCCTTTATCAGAGCTTACAATAGATGGGTGGTGATTAAAATCTAATAGTTTGGGGGTCGATTCGCCATAGGCCGTTGGGTTTCCTAGACGATAGACCAGGTCACCTCCAACATTGAAATTGCCTCCGATTGAACCTCTAGCTTCTACTGTAGAGACACTATGATCAATGAACCACACCTCGTTATAAAAATTAATACTTATAGCGATTAAGTCTAACTCGGGTAAGTAAGCGAGTCCATTCGCGTGCATGATATCTCCTATTTCAATAAATCGATGATAATCTGACTGATAATTGTACATTATATCAATCTTATTCTTGTAGTCCTTAGGCTCTCCAAAACTTGGGTGGTCTGCAGTCTTTTTTTGTACAATATGATCCCAACTACTCCATTCCCATACAATCTCATCTAAATCTGGGCTAATTTCTACCACCTTTTCTATAAAAAGGTCATTGTTGGTGATATAGCCCAGTTGAGCAGCTTCTTCCTTAAGAATCCTTTGCCAAACCAAAACCAAGACGTTACCGTTAGGTAACAATTCAAGATCGTGATGGGTGATTTCATTCTCACTAGAAATTTTGAATTCCCAAACTACCTGGTTCATCTTATCAATCTTCCGTACAAGGCCACTCTTTCCCCCAAAAGTCATGTCATTATTGGGATCAGGCACCTGAAATAAACCGTATAACGAACCATCAGGGGCTAGTTCGGCGTCTTGGCCCAAGGGTAATTCGAAGTTCCATGTTCGAAGCCTTTGACCTAAGTGATCTATTAAATAACACGTCTTCTTTCCATTTTCTATCGCAAGAATATAACCAGTATTATCAACCAGTTCTTTTACAATAAAAGGAACAGTATTATTGATACTTTCAACATTGAGTTCAAAATTAGCCTTTAACGTAAGTGGTTGGTTGACTGAAACCTCAATTGTTGAATCTGTGTTCTCGATACCTTCCCATCCACTAAACACATATCCTCGATCAGCAATAGCCTGAACAGTTACAAGCTCACCTTCGGAAAATAATCCTCCCTCGGTAGATACTTTTCCACCGCCAGATGCACTGACAAATAGAGAATATTTTGGCAACGGCTCCTCTTGTTGATCTTTTTCACAACCCGCAAGTATTAGCGCCAAAATAAGAGGCAAAAAAGAATGTCTCAGGTTCATTATTAAATTATTTCAATTTTGTTCAAGGATAAATATACAAGTTGTGAATTTATTATAGCCAGCGATAAATTGAGTTCATAGAAAGACTTAACTTTTTGCGCACTAAGTAAACCTGAATTGTATGAAAAAAATCATTTTACTCGCATTGCTAGCTTTTTAACTGAACTCGTGCTACGTGCACAAAACAGTAGTCGGAGAAGGAGCCCAACAAGGATTAAACGTGAAGGCTACTCAGCACAACTTCTTAGGCGGATTGATCTCCGGAAAAACTCCTGACACCCAACTGCTCGCGGGCGGAGCTAAAGACTATGAAGTAGTAATCAAGCATTCGTTTCTAGACGGATTGTTGAGCTTTATCACCTCCGGCATTTACAACCCTACTACCATTGAGGTGAAACGCTAGATTGCGTCACCCTTGAGACCACAGGATTAGCCGCTGACAAGCGGCGCCTTACGCAAGCAAGCTTGCGACGGCTTTTGCGCATAAAAAAAGCCGATGCATTTGCATCGGCTTTTTGTGCGCTTAAGTGGGCCCTGTAGGATTCGAACCTACGACCCCCTGCTTGTAAGGCAGGTGCTGCATATCTCTCAAGGCCAGTATTTATAGCAGTTGACGCATTTAACCCAAAAAATGTGTCAATTATGAGTCAAAATGAGTCTATCTCGTATCCCAAAATCCATCAAAGAGCCGATGGTAAAGTAGAAGTGATTGTTTACTACAAAGGCAAGAGAATGCGCCTTCAAAATGGAAGGGCTTTTAGTGTAAACCTTAAACCCAATTCGTTTCCATTAACTGAGCGTATCAATCAAGGAAATATTCTTGCTGCTGAGGTTTATTCTAAACTACTAACTGGAACGGTCCCAACCCAAAGAGGTCGACAACCTATTTTAGAGAACCAGTCAGACCTATACTACCTCGAACAAGCCCTTAAACGAAAGCTTAAAGAAGGGCACTCAAAACACCACCTAAATGCCCTTAAGTTGGCGTATGAGCGGATTAAGGACAAGGCTATAAATGGTGAAGTAAGCGAAGCTGTAGTG
>JADHLU010000034.1 GCA_016780435.1 Flavobacteriaceae bacterium | reverse complement strand
AGTCTGAAAACATCTGCTCCAGCCAGCATCATTTCTCGCAGTACTTCTTTAGATGAGCAGGCTGGACCGAGCGTGGCTAGTATTTTTGTTTTTTTAAGAAAAGGCATAGGTGTTTAGTAGATTAGGTTCGTTTTTGATTTGATCTGATGCGAATTTAACGCATACACCATTACGATTTGGTCTAGTTGTTTAAGTTTCTCTAAGATGAAGGCCAATTGCTCTTCTGATTCTCCCTCTACCTTCAACAGGTAGTCAATGCGCTTGTATTCAGGCAGCACATGATAGATTTCCTCAAAGCGATTGTCAGCAAACAGGTCTAACTCAGCCTGTCTATTAACTCCGGTCTTTAAGGTATTTTGAATCAGCGTGTAGCGACTAAAATGTTTGTGATGATCGAAGGCAAACCACCGAAAAAAGTACCCCTGTCCGAATTCAAGGTCTTCTTTCTGTCGCTTCAATTGCAGCCTTAGCTCACGGTTCAAAAAGAAAATTAACTGATAGTCTGGCCATTCACTGTGAATGGCGAACACCGCCGTGTCGTCTTGATCTACCGGAACCTTAAGCGTGTATTTAGCCATTGGTTTTCGCATTAATGCGGTCTTGTAGCGCATAATAAGCGCGTTGCGCGGCCTTTTCTTCGGCTCGTTTTTTAGAGGTCTCCCGAGCCCTGCTAACCACTTGTTCTTCGAGCATAAATCGCACTGAGAAGTGGGGCCTATCATCCACACCCTGATCTTCCATCACTTCGAATCGAAAGGCTTTCTTTTGTTTTTGGCACCATTCAATCATCAGGCTTTTGTACGACATAACCTTGCCTTCTAGGCGCTCAATATCTACATGAGGCTCTATAACGCGCATGCGAATAAAACGCTCGCAGTAATCGTGCCCTCTGTCGAGGTAAATAGCCCCAACCAGGGCCTCAAATAGATTTCCAAAAATGTTCTCACCGAACTGATCTGAAGATATACGACTTTCAAGGTATTTGTCGAGCTGTAATTCTCGGCCCAATTCATTGAGATGCTGTCTGCTTACAATCTTTGAACGCATTTTAGTCAGGTAGCCTTCGTTTCCGTTAGGAACCTCTTTAAAGAGGTGCTTTGAGATAATCACTCCAAGCATGGCGTCGCCTAAAAACTCCAATCGCTCGTAATTCAGCGGATTGCCGCTTGCGTCTTTCTGATTCATAGAGCGATGGGTAAATGCCCGCTGATACCATGAGATATCTTTTGGCTTAAAGCCTAATATCTTATTCATGGCCGCATTGAAAGCTCCCTTATTAGTAGAAAAGGGGAGTTCAAATGAACGGCCAAATTTCATGTGGATTAGGCGTTGTATTTTCTCAAGACTACACAGGCGTTATGCCCACCAAAACCAAAGGTATTGCTCATGACCACCTCGACGTCTCGCTTTTGAGCTTTATTAAGCGTCAGGTTAAGGCTTGGATCTATGTTCTCATCAACTACGCTATGGTTGATAGTAGGCGGAACAATGCCGTGCTCAATGGTGAGCACAGAAGCGATGGCCTCGATAGCTCCGGCGGCACCAAGTAAGTGACCGGTCATCGATTTGGTTGAGTTGATATTAATGTTTTTGGTGTGCTCACCAAATACGGTTTTAATCGCCTTCAACTCGGCTACATCTCCCAAAGGAGTTGATGTGCCGTGGGTATTTATGGCGTCCACCTCTTCGGGGGCAATTCGCGCATCGTTCAAACAGTTCTCTATAACGCGCGTTACACCCTTACCATCTGGATGGGGGGCTGTAAGGTGATAAGCGTCACTAGAAAGTCCTCCTCCGATTACCTCAGCATAGATGCGGGCGCCTCTGGCCAGAGCGTGGTCCAAATCTTCGAGTATAAGAGCCCCTGCTCCTTCTCCGAGAACGAAACCGTCTCTAGTGGCATCGAAAGGTCTTGAGGCGGTGGCAAATGATTCGTTGTTAGTCGATAGGGCGTGCATGGCGTTGAATCCGGCTACACCGGCGATATTCACTGCGGCCTCGGATCCTCCGGTCACCACTACATCGCAATAGCCCAATCGAATCGTATTCATAGCGTCAATGATCGCATTAGAAGATGAAGCACAAGCCGACACCGTTGTGTAATTTGGTCCCATGAATCCGTGCTTGATAGATATATGCCCAGGGGCGATATCGGCGATCATTTTTGGAATAAAAAAGGGATTAAAGCGAGGAGTTCCATCACCTTTAGCAAACTCCAAGATTTCGTTTTGAAAGGTTTCTAGCCCCCCTATTCCGGCACCCCAGATAACGCCTGTACGGTATTTGTCTATGCGATCTAGGTCGAGACCAGAATGAATAATGGCCTCATCGGCCGCAATCATGGCATACTGAGCAAATGGATCTAATTTTCTGACCTCTTTTCGGTCAAAATAATCGAGTCCATCGTAGTTTTTGACTTCACATGCAAAACGCGTTTTAAACTTTTCTGCGTCAAATCGGGTGATCAGGTTTGCTCCGCTTTTTCCTTCGATCAGAGCGCTCCAATAGGCTTCAAGGTTGTTTCCAATGGGTGTTAGTGCACCCATACCTGTTACTACAACACGTTTGAGTTTTATCATTTTAACCGTGTTTATTTCGATTGAAGATATAAAAAATCCATGTGCACCTAAGCGCACATGGATAGTAATTTAAGCCGTCTGAGGTCTTACTTAGAAGATTCTATATAAGAAATGGCTTGACCTACAGTGGCAATATTTTCTGCTTGGTCATCAGGAATCTGAATGTCAAATTCTTTTTCAAATTCCATAATAAGCTCAACTGTATCTAAAGAGTCTGCGCCTAAATCATTTGTAAAACTAGCCTCAGCTACAACCTCGTTTTCGTCAACGCCTAGTTTGTCAACAATAATGGCTTTCACTCTTGATGCAATGTCTGACATATCTTTGTTTTTAAAAATTATATCTCGGCAAATGTATAAAACTTTGCTATACAAAGAAGGTTAAGGATTTTTAGTGCTTTACCTTAACTTCGCTTTTAACGAACTTTCGCTTCTTTATATGCCTAAAATAGTTCTTTTTGCCTCAGGATCAGGGTCTAACGTAGAAAACATCATCCGTTATTTCCAAGAATCTTCGAGCGTTGAAGTGGCGTTTGTATTCACTAACAAACAAGAAGCAGGAGTTCTTGAACGCTGCAAACGTCTAGGAGTGCCCGCCGCATACCTCAATAAAGCGGCGCTTGACAGCACTGTGTTTCTCGAAATGCTCAAAAACCTTAACCCGAATTTAATCGTCTTAGCCGGCTATCTTCAAAAAATAAAGGCCGACTGGGTTGAAGCATTTGCAGGGCGCATCATAAATATTCATCCGGCCCTGCTTCCTAACTACGGAGGCAAAGGCATGTACGGCATTAATGTTCACCAGGCGGTTATTCAGGCCAAGGAAAAGGAGAGCGGAATCAGCATACACTACGTCAATGAGCACTACGATCAAGGAGCGTTAATCGCTCAGTACACGGTTTCGGTAGACCCTCAAGACACCCCAGAGCAGCTCGCTCAAAAGGTGCAAGCACTAGAGCACCGCTACTTTCCGGTAGAGATCGAAAAACTGCTTCAACATGCAGATTAATCTGTACACCGACGGGGCCGCCCGGGGCAACCCTGGCCCGGGCGGCTACGGAATCGTGCTCGAATACCCCGAAAAAAACTACCGCAAAGAATTTGCGGAGGGCTTTAAGCACACCACTAACAACCGTATGGAGCTACGTGCAGTCATCGAAGGGTTGAAAAAATTAAAAACTACCGATCTACAGGTCACGGTCTATACCGATTCGCGCTATGTTGCTGATGCCGTTGAAAAGAAATGGGTGTTTGGCTGGGAGCGCAAGCAATTCAAAGACCGCAAGAACGCCGACCTATGGAAAGAACTGCTCGAGCAGATTCGCACGCATAGCGTGAAATTTGTATGGATCAAGGGGCACAACAATCACCCTCAAAACGAGCGCTGCGATGCCCTGGCGGTGGCCGCCTCCAAACAACAGCAGTTAAAGGAAGACATTGGATTCACAGAATCAAGCCCCAACGAATAAACCTTTTATATTTGCAGCATTAGTCAACCCAAGCACATGTCAAAATTATTGGCGGTAGGTACCCTGGCATACGATGCCATTGAAACCCCCTTCGACCGCACTGAAAAAACGTTAGGAGGATCAGTCTCCTACATAGCGCTTGCAGCGAGTCATTTTAATATCGATGTAGGAATTGTCTCAGTCATCGGAGGCGATTTTGAAGAAAAATACCTAGATCTGCTGCGTTCAAAGAACATAGACCTTGGAGGAGTAGAGCAGGTGAAAGAGGGTAAGACCTTCTTTTGGGCTGGTCGTTACCACAACGACATGAACAGCCGAGACACCCTGGTTACCGAGCTGAACACTCTAGCCGATTTCGATCCGAAAGTGCCCGAAAACTTTAAAGATGCAGAGGTGCTTCTCTTGGGCAACTTGCATCCGTCTATTCAACTCAGCGTACTCGACCAGATGCACAAGCGACCTAATGTGGTCATTCTCGATACCATGAATTATTGGATTGAGCACACGCCCGAAGAACTCGAATCGGTGCTCAAACGCATTGACGTTTTGGCCATTAACGACGAAGAGGCACGCCAACTCTCTGGTGAGTATTCACTGGTAAAGGCGGCAAAAAAAATACTTCAAAAAGGGCCGAGCTATCTCGTTATTAAAAAAGGAGAGCACGGGGCCCTGCTCTTCCATCAAGACCAGGTCTTTTTTGCGCCCGCCCTTCCGCTCGAAGAGGTATACGACCCAACAGGGGCTGGAGACACCTTCGCAGGAGGCCTAGCCGGATACCTAGCCGAGTCGCGCCATATCTCATTCGACAAGCTAAAGAGCGCCCTCATCCACGGAGCGAACCTAGCCTCATTCTGTGTAGAAAAAATTGGAACAGAGCGTATGGAAACGCTACAGCGCAACGAAATTAATGAACGACTTGAGGTCTTCAGAACACTCACCCAATGTGTCATCGAACTGGATTAAACACCTTATCTCATGAGTGATGCCATCAAACACGAATGCGGAATAGCCCTAATTCGACTGCTTAAGCCACTCGAATACTACAAGGAAAAATACGGAACAGCCTTTTACGCGGTAAACAAGATGTATCTCATGATGGAGAAACAGCACAACCGTGGCCAAGACGGAGCCGGAATAGCGACCATCAAGTTTGACATGCAGCCCGGAGAGCGCTATATCGCCCGAGTGCGATCAGCAGAAAAGCAGCCCATTCAAGACATATTTGACCAAATTAACACCCGCATTCAGGGGGTGCTCGACGACTATCCTGACCAGCGCGAAGATCTAGACTTTTTAAAAGAGCACATTCCCTATCTAGGTGAACTGATGCTCGGACACGTGCGATACGGAACCTTTGGTCAGAACAGCATAGAAAACGTGCACCCGTTCTTGCGTCAGAACAATTGGATGCACCGCAATTTAATTGTTGCCGGAAACTTCAATATGACCAACGTACAAGAGATGTTTAATGAACTTGTACGCATCGGCCAACACCCCAAGGCCATGGCTGATACCGTCACCGTGATGGAGCGCATCGGCCATTTCTTGGACGACGCTGTGGCCAAACTCTACAAAGATGCCAAGCGAGAGGGATATAATAAGCGAGAAGCCTCGAGCATTATAGCCGAGCGACTTGATGTAGCGCACATTTTGCGCAAGGCTGCAAAAAATTGGGACGGAGGCTACGCCATGGCCGGCCTCATAGGCCACGGAGATGCCTTTGTGCTGAGAGACCCTGCAGGCATCCGCCCAGCCTACTATTACAAAGACGACGAGATCGTTGTAGTCGCCTCAGAGCGCCCAGCCATTCAAACGGTCTTTAATGTCAAGAAAGAACACATACACGAGATTGAACCGGGTCAAGCACTGATTGTGAAAAAAGCGGGAGAATTTGCCCTAGAGCAAGTCTTGGAGGCCACCGAAAAGAAGGCCTGCTCGTTTGAGCGCATTTATTTTTCGCGCGGCAGTGATGAAGACATCTACAAAGAACGCAAAGCACTGGGCAAATATGTGTTTAATCGTGTTTACGAAGCCATTGAAGGCGATTTGTTTAACAGTGTGTTCTCATACATTCCAAACACAGCCGAGACCTCGTTTTTAGGCATGGTATCTGAAGCGCAAACGCGGCTTAACACCTTTAAAAAGTCTCAAATACTCGCCAAAGGTGACAGCTTGTCTGAGGCTGAGCTCGATGAACTGCTCATGGTGAGGCCCCGAATCGAAAAGGTGGCCATAAAAGACGCTAAGCTCAGAACGTTCATTACTCAAGACAGCAGCAGAGACGACCTGGTGGCTCACGTTTACGACATTACTTACGGATCGGTGAAAACCACCGACAATTTGGTGATCATTGACGACAGTATTGTTCGTGGAACTACCCTTAAAAAGTCGATTCTGCGCATGCTTGACAGGCTACATCCCAAGCAAATTGTCGTGGTTTCTTCGGCGCCCCAAATACGCTATCCTGACTGTTACGGAATCGATATGGCACGCCTAGAAGACTTTATCGCTTTCAGGGCGGCAATTGAGCTGCACAAAGAGCGCGGCACCGAAGGAGTACTCAAGGAAATCTATACCAAATGCCTAGACAGCTTAAGTAAAGAGGCCAAACAGGTGCCTAATTATGTGAAAGAAGTGTACGCTCCGTTCAGCAACGCCGAGCTCGAGCTCAAGATTTCTGATTTGCTGCGCCCACAAGACATGAAGGCTCCGGTGAAAATCCTCTTTCAAACTATTGAAGATCTTCACAGGGCCTGTCCTGATAACAAAGGGGATTGGTATTTCACAGGAGACTACCCTACGCCCGGCGGTCATAAGGTGGTCAACCGTGCTTTTGTGAATTACTTTGAGGGCAAGCGCTCAAGAGCGTATTAGCAAATTAAAAAACCGCTGCTCTTAAAACGGCGCCTTATTTGGCTGCCGCGTAGAATTCGCTAACCTTAGCCCAGTTAATGACGTTGAAAAACGCATTGATGTAATCTGGACGTCTGTTTTGATAGTTAAGGTAATAGGCGTGCTCCCACACATCTAATCCCAAGATCGGTGTTCCTTGGCAGCTAACGCCAGGCATTAGCGGATTGTCTTGATTGGGGGTTGAGCATACTTCAACAGCTCCGCCTTTGTGCACGGATAACCACGCCCATCCAGAACCAAATTGAGTGGCGGCAGCGTTGCTGAAGGCATCTTTAAAGGCCTCGAACGATCCGTAGGCTTTGTCTATTGCGGCAGCAAGATCTCCGGTTGGGTTTCCGCCTGCGTTAGGCGCCATTACCTCCCAGAAAAGATTGTGGTTGTAGTAGCCCCCTCCGTTATTTCTGAGGGCACCGTTACTCATATCCAAGTTATTGAGAATATCGGTGATCGATTTACCCTCAAGAGCTGTTCCCTCAACAGCGGCATTCAATTTAGCCGTGTATCCGGCGTGATGTTTTCCGTGGTGAATTTCCATGGTGCGGGCGTCGATATGAGGCTCAAGCGCGTCATAGGCATAAGGCAAATTGGGTAATTCAAATGACATATGTTTCTGTTTTTAAGGTGAGTAGTTCTACAAAAATAAGGCTAAAGTGTGTATTTTGCATTAAGCAGATGTTACTAGAGGCCCCCTTTCAGATCTACAGTGCCGCGGCGGGTTCAGGAAAAACCTACACGCTGGCCAAAACTTACCTCAGTCTGCTACTTCGATCTAACAGTAGCAGGCCCTTTCAACACATTTTGGCCATTACCTTCACCAACAAGGCGGCCGCAGAGATGAAAGAGCGCGTGCTTTCTAGCCTGCATTATTTCGCGCACCGCAGCGACCAATCAGATCCGGTCAAAGAAGGCTTACTCCAAGAGCTTAGCGAGGGTCTGTCTCTAGGTAGAGAGCACATTCGAGGCCGTTCAAAAACTCTACTGAAAGAGATCCTGCACAACTATTCGGCCTTTGAGTTGACCACAATTGACGCCTTCACCCACAAGCTCATTCGCAGTTTTGCGCTAGATCTGGCGCTAAATCCCGGATTTGAAGTCACCTTAGAGCCGCATAGTTATCTCAAAGAGGCCATAGAGCGCCTCATCGATCAAATTCAAGAAGACCCTGTCTTAAAAAGGCTGCTTCGCAAGATGACTTTCGAGCAGATCGAGCAATCAAAGTCATTTGACATCAGCTATCAGCTCTTTGAGTTCAGCAAAGAGTTGCTCAATGAGCGCTCTCGAAAAAAATTCGAACAGAATCAGATAGAGCTCGCCCAAATAGCTCAACATACTGCTGCCTTAAAGCGCGAACTAGAGCACCTGCAAGAACGAATCGCGAATCGGGCTCAGTCACTGCTCAATGCGCTGCAAGAAGCCGGAGGAAATAGCGTCTTTAAAATCAACATTCTCGACAACCTTGGCGC
>JADHLU010000033.1 GCA_016780435.1 Flavobacteriaceae bacterium | reverse complement strand
TGATCATGGTTGGTTGAAGAAAGTGATCTTTTCGAAGTTACGAGATTTCTTTAGTAGAGAATACTCAAAACTACAGCCCTAATAAAATTGTCAACGTAACCTAGGTTACACTTAGTGGTTTAAACAAAAAAAGGGAGCCTTTCGGGCTCCCTTTTAAGAATATGAGACACAAATGTGTTTTACACTTTAAAAGATAAAATCAATTAAATAGATATCGCACACCGACTTGAAGTCTCCATGTGTCACCAATACTTGAAGAAGACCTGAATGTTTCTGTTGGGAACTCTGATGTACCAGGGATAAAATTCAGTCTATACATAGGCTCACCGTTATCGTTGCGCCCTCTATAAGACAGAGGATTTCTTTGATATGCGAATTGTGGAACTCCCCAATCTGTATTTAACATGTTTCCTATGTTTAAGAAATCGAATGACAGTTGTATTTTATTTTGCTCGTTTTTCGTGAGATTAATGTCATGAGTCATTCTTAGATCAAATCTATTTAGCCAAGGATTCTTTGCTCCATTTCGCTCTGCGATTGAACCCCGATTTGCATTGAGATAATCGTCAGCTTGAATATAGTTATTAAAAAAACTGATTTGTTCTTGCGCAGTTATAATCCTTCCTCCTGAAGTGAATTCTTGGAAATTTAATTCAGATGCGTCGTTTGGGATATAAATCAAACGGTTTGAATTGTCTCCAAAATTCCCTGAATATGTGTAGCTAAACCTGCCATTTTCTCCACCTTCATAAAATAGGGATATAGTGTTGTTTTTCGTTTGATAACTAACATTAGCGATTACGCGGTTTGGTTGATCAAAACTTGCAAAACTTAACTCAGGATCATTTCTGTTTTCTTGAACAGTAGCTGTCCATAAAGACCCCGCTTGCGAACCTCCAGAGGCCTCTAGATCTCTAGCTCTTGAAGCAGTGTAGGCAACCATAGTGTAAAAGCCGTTGTCA
Organism: Flavobacteriaceae bacterium; assembly: GCA_016780435.1. Next base: position 7,719 of record JADHLU010000033.1, on the reverse strand, counting down.
AAACTTTTTTGTAATTGTGCCGATAAAGAGACATAATCAGCTTTAGTAGATGCATTGGTCAGATAATATACGTTTCTGAAGTCTGAATCATTAGAGTATCCCCCATTCCAATAGGGCCTTTTGTCTGGGCCGTTTAACAAGCCGTCTGGTTCGCGAAGAACAGGGTTGTACACAATAGGAGTAGAGATGTCTCGCGAGTAAATAAAGTCTAATGTTGCAGTAATGCCGAACGGCAATTGATGATCTACACCGAAGTTTGTTCTCCATACCTGGGGTAACTTGAAATCCCTATCGGTAAGATTTAGCTCATTAGATAGGGTTTGTGCTGGGTTGCTAGGGTTTCCATATGTAACGTCTGGGTTAAATACATAATTGGGTCCTAAAGCTTGCTCTACATCTGCTCCTTCATAACCTAATCCTCCGCGAACCACACCAGATCCATTGACTTGATTACTTAGCCATACGAAAGGTATACGACCTGAGAAGATGCCTGTTCCACCTCGGACTTGAGTTTTCCCTTCTCCATTAACATCCCAGTTAAATCCAACTCTTGGAGAGAATAAAGGATTTACCGTTGGAAATTGACTTACATCTGGAGTGAAAGAATTTCCGTCTCCATCGGTGAAAGATTTATTTAGATTATCTAGCAGTGAGTTACTAGGAATGTCTGTATTGTAAAACGGAAGATCAATTCGGATACCAGCTGTTAATTTGAAGTCATCATTAACTTTGAATTCATCCTGAAAATAAACACCTACTTGCCCAAATCTTGTCTCGTCTACAGGAGGAGTAGTTGACCCGTCTAAGGCATAACCTTTAGCAAATGCCGCAGGATAGGCTCCAGGGGTTTGATTTATGACAGTTTCAACAAAACTGTCGTAGGAAGTAAATCTATAAAAGCCGTTGAATACAGGGTTAAATGCATTTTTGAACGTCATATATTCAAAATTTGCGCCTAAAGTATAAGTATGCCTTCCAGAAAATATAGAGAAGTTGTTAGTAATATTGAACACATTGTTTTCTAAAAGGTTACCAACTGTGTACAGCTCATTTCCCAAGGCAGTGTAGTACAATAAATTTCCACCTGCATCTGGCTCTAAAACTTCGATAAACGGAAAATCTTGTCCACCAGGAATCCCTCTTTTAGGGTCTGTAATCGATGTGTATCCTACGGTTAATTGATTAACCATATTGTCTTTGAGATTTGAATTCCATTCTCCAACCAAAGAAGAGACGTCTCTATCGTTAGTGTAGTTGGCATTAGCGAAAGTAATAGCTTCAATACCAGATCTTCTTGTATTTCTATATCTAGTAGCTAGATATCTAATTGAATTTCCATTTATACTGACATCGTTAGAAGCCTGGTAAGCATTATAGCGTAGAGAAAATTTATTCTTTTGATTCAGGTTGTAATCTAGTCTAGCATTAAACCTTGTTTGCGCAGATGTAAAAGGATAGTTTTCGTAAGGTCCTGTATTGTAGTCATAAAGAGTTAGCATTCTTTCTTGAATGAAATCTAATTCAGAAGCAGGAACTCTAGAAATAGTTAAACCATCTGGAGTTAGGCCAGATCTAGACGCCTGTCTGGTAAAACCTGGAACAGCCTCTTCTTCTTCTTCATAGCTTAGAAAAAAGAAGAGCTTGTCCTTAACAATAGCTCCGCCTAAGCTTACACCCTTGATATCATTTTGAGAATTTCCTCTATTAAGTTCTAGGTCGTTCAATTTATTACCCACCATTTGATCGTTTCTATGGTAGTAATAGACAGATCCTTTTACATCATTGGTACCTGATTTGGTAATAGCATTTACTGCTGCTCCTGTAAAGCCTGCAAGCCTTACGTCGTATGGAGCAAGGTTGACTTGTACTTCTTCAATCGCATCAAGTGATATAGGGTTAGAGCCAGCAAATTGACCACTACCTAGTCCGAAGTTATTATTGTAAATATTTCCATCTACAGTGTAGTTGTTAAATCTGCTTGAAGTACCCGCAAAAGAAGTTCCATTGGACTGTGGTGTTAATCTAGTGAAGTCATTGATACTTCTACTTATAGTGGGAAGTGCATCTATAGACTCTCTATTAAGGTTTATAGACGGTCCTGTTCTGTCGGGGTCAATAATTGCTCCACTCACAGCGTTCACAACAACCTCGTCTAACTGAACGCCTTCCAATAAAGTTACCTTAAGGTTGTAGCTTTGTCCTAATCCTAAGTTAATTCCTTCAAAACTTTGGTCTTGAAAGCCTATATAAGAAACAGACACGGTGTAGGGCCCTCCAACTCTAATATTCGGGAGATAAAATAATCCCTCATCGTTAGAAATTGCACCGTACTTTGAGCCTGTTGGCGTGTGTATAGCTATAATATTAGCTCCCATTAGTTGCTCGCCGTTATCATCTAAAACTCTACCGCTAATAGAAGCTTTAGTAATACCTTGAGAAAAAGCTGTTACGGAATACAACAAAACCATAAGAGCAAAAAGTATTTTTTTCATTGTTTTTTTGATTTAGAATTACGTTTACCCCACAAAAGTAAGAGTACAAGCGAATTCGAATGTAAACTTCTTATCAATTCAGCTTGAACCAGTCTCTTTATGCGAAAACTCTAGCTGTTCAACATTTTCTATTAAAGATTTAACACTTTTACTCTTAAGAAAGGGTTAATAAATCAGAAAACCATTGTAAAAATTATGTTCAGCACAATTCAAAACAAAAAAAATTCTAGTTCTGATGGTGCTTTTTAGAGCACATCTTTTTTTGAATAAATGAGTACAATGCACTTTTATGATTTTAAATTTTTGGGTTACGGGATTGCTTAACCGTTGGTTAAGCGGCCCAAGGGGGTTACCTGCACATCACACAAAGAAAACCAACCACAGCACTTCGTGCTGTGGTTGGTTTTTATCTTTTTAAAGCTTCGTCAAAACCTGCGGCTTTACAAAGCTTTATAAACGCAAAAACCGACTCACAAAGTGAGTCGGTTTTCTTTGTGTGATGCGGTCTGGACGGGACTCGAACCCGCGACCCCCTGCGTGACAGGCAGGTATTCTAACCAACTGAACTACCAGACCAAAAGCTTAATACTCGCAAGGAGGCTTAAGCGGGGGCAAATATAAACTATTATGGTTCCTTGTGCCAAAAAAAGCGGTAAAAAAGAAACCTAAGGATTTTGCCTAATTAGATAGCAGCGTCAATCGCTTCGGCATAGACGTTTTTAGGGGCTACACCTACTTGACGATTTACAATTTCTCCGCCTTTGAAAACAAGGACGGTGGGTATATTTCTTACTCCGTATTTAGCGGCGAATTGCTGGTTATTGTCTACATCAACTTTTCCTACCACTGCTTTTCCTTCGTAGTCTTGTGCTAGCTCTTCGATGATCGGGCCAACCATGCGACATGGTCCACACCAAGCTGCCCAAAAATCAACCACTACGGGCTTATCTGATTTTAAAACGACCTCTTCGAAAGTAGCGTCAGTTATCTCTAGTGCCATAATACAAAAATTGTTTACCGTGCAAAGTTATGGAATTATGCGCCTTAAAAGCTAGGCATTTACGGCGTATTGAATGTTTTCGTGATCGAGCATTTCGAGTAGCTCGGTGCAAATCGCAATTTGATTCTTTCTGCTTTTTAGTTGAACACTTAAAGCTTCGTCGTGAAGCGCAAAGGATAGGGGCTTTTTTCCCTTGAACGATTTGATAATTCTTTCAATCTGTTGAATTTTGGCCTCGTCTATTTCGGAGGCTTTAAGGTGGAGCGTTAATTTTTTGGATTGCTGTTCCATCACATCTTGTAGCAATTTCACCTCGTTGAACTGTAGTCTTGGATCGGTGGTAGCTCCGGTATCTCGATTGGTGTAGCCTTCTCGAATGAGCAGGCGCACGAATAAGAAGTTTCCGGGCTTAAAGAAGTGTTCGTACTTGAGGTACTCTTCCCCAAACACGCGAAATATATGAGTGCCGCTGTAGTCTTCAAGGGAAAAGGTTCCCCATTTTTTACCGTTTCTAGAAAGCCGGTCTTCGCTTTCGGTGACCACTCCGCCCAAGGTTAATTCTCTGCCCACTAAAGCTTCTAAATCACTCGAAAGCAGGGCTATTTCGGCTTTAGTGAATAACTCCAATTCTTTTTTGAAGTCGTCTAGGGGGTGACCGCTGAGGTAAATGCCGACAACTTCTTTTTCTTTGCGCAACAGCTCCATGGTTGGCCACGGCTCGCATGTAGGTATTTCGGGCTCGCTGATTTGAGCCATCGGATCGTCTTCAAATAAACTGACCTGAGCGGCCTGTTCATTTTCTTTGAGTTTAGCCGCTGATCGGATGATTTTTTCGAGGTAGTTCGATTCATCGGGCGTTTGCTGAAAGTACTGGCTTCTGGTTGCTCCAAACGAGTCGAAGGCCCCAGCGATGGCCAGGTTTTCAAAGGCCTTTTTGTTGGCTGCCCTGAGATCTACGCGCTTAGCGCAGTCAAAAACAGACACAAATGGGCCGTTCTCTTTGCGTTCATCTACTATAGCCTCAACAGCGCTGCGACCTACTCCTTTGACGGCCCCCATTCCAAATCGAATGGCACTTTCTTTGTTAACCGAGAATTTATAATACGATTCATTGATATCTGGGCCCAAAACTGCAATTCCCATGCGTTTGGCCTCTTCCATGAACAGGGTGACCTGATCTAGGTTATTCATGTTGTTTGAGAGCACGGCTGCCATGTATTCGGCCGGATAGTGGGTCTTCAGATAAGCCGTCTGATAGGCTATAAAGGCATAGCAGGTTGAGTGACTCTTGTTAAAGGCATAGCTGGCAAAAGCCTCCCAGTCTGTATAGATCTTTTCGAGCACTTCCTTCGGATGTCCGTTGGCTATTCCTCCGTCTATAAATTTAGGGCGCAGTTGATCGATAAGGTCTTTCTTTTTCTTACCCATGGCCTTACGCAGCACATCGGCTTCACCCTTGCTGAAAGAAGCCAGCTTTTGAGAGAGCAACATCACCTGCTCTTGATAAACCGTAATACCGTAGGTAGATTCTAGGTATTCTTTCATCTCGGGCAAGTCATAGGTGATTGCCTCTCCGCCGTGTTTGCGGTTGACAAAACTCGGAATATACTCTAGTGGCCCTGGACGATAGAGGGCATTCATGGCGATTAGGTCGTCAAAAGAGGTGGGTTTGAGCTCCTTGAGGTACTTCTGCATTCCGCGCGATTCGTACTGAAAAATGCCGATGGTTTCTCCGCGCTGAAACAGTTCGTAGGTTTTACTGTCGTCTAAGGGAAACTGGTCAGGGTCGAGTTCGACTCCAGACCTGGCCTTTACAATCTTGACCGTGTCTTTAATGAGCGTAAGAGTCTTTAGACCCAAAAAGTCCATTTTCAGTAGCCCAGCACTTTCAACTACCGAGTTGTCGAATTGAGTGACCCACATTTCGGCATCTTTAGCGGTGCTAACCGGAACAAAATTGGTGATGTCGTCTGGGGTGATAATTACGCCACAGGCATGAATTCCCGTGTTGCGAACGGTTCCTTCTAGGCGCTTCGCCATTTTAAGGGTGCGTCCTAAATCGTCATCCGCCTTCGATACTTCTTGCAGTTCGGCAATTTTTTTTGCTTCTTCGCTGCGGTACGACTGCTGTAACGACTTGGCATCGAGATCCCAAATTTTGGCCAATTTGGTCATGTCCGGAAGCAATTTTGCCAGGCGATCGGCATCCGACAGGGGCAAGTCTAAGACTCTGGCCGTGTCTCTGATAGCTGATTTTCCGGCCATAGTGCCGTAGGTAATGATCTGGGCCACCTGATTGGATCCGTAGGTCTTAATCACATAGTCGATGACCCGCTGACGCCCCTCGTCGTCAAAGTCAATATCAATATCGGGCAGCGACACCCGATCTGGATTTAAAAAGCGCTCAAAAAGCAGATCGTATTTGATCGGGTCTATGTTGGTGATCCCCAAACAGTAAGCGACCGCTGATCCGGCAGCAGAGCCCCTTCCCGGTCCGACCGAAACCCCCATTTTTCGCGCCTCTCTTATGAAGTCTTCTACAATGAGAAAATAGCCCGGATAGCCTGAATTTTCTATAGTCTTTAACTCGAAATCAATGCGTTCGACTAAGGAGTTGCTTAGATTTTCGTAGCGTTTTTCGGCCCCCTTATAGGTCAAATGTCTGAGATAGGCATTTTCACCCCTTTTAGCCGCGTCAAAGGCATCTTGAGGATCTACAAATGCTTCTGGAATAGCGAATTTCGGCAGTAATACTTCTCGGGCTAACTCGTAATTCTCCACCTTAGCCAATAGCGGCTCAATAGCACAAATGGCCTCTGGAAGGTCTGAAAACAGATCCTTCATGGCCGCGCTTGATTTAAAGTGAAAAGCGTTATTGGGTAAACCGTTTCTAAAACCGCGTCCCCTTCCTACAGGAGTGTCTTTCAACTCGCCCTCTTTTACACAGAGCAGCAGGTCTTGTAGTTCATGGTCTTCACCGTTTTCAAAGTAGCAGTCATTGGTGGCGATAAGTTCAACCTGATGTTTTCGCGCCAGCTTTATAAGCACCTTATTGACAGCCTCTTCTTCCTCTAAACCGTGGCGCGCGATCTGCAGATAAAAGTCATCCTTAAAGTGTTCTTTATACCAAATAAGCGCCTCCTCGGCCTGCTGTTCTCCTTGGGATAGAATCTTGTTAGAAACCTCTCCCAATAGATTTCCAGAGAGTACGAGTAAGCCTTCTGAATACTCGAGCAACAGCGCCTTGTCTATACGCGGCACATAGTAAAACCCTTCAGTATAGGCTTTAGAGGTGAGTTTAGATAGGTTTTGATAACCCTTTTTATTTTTCGCGAGTAAGACGAGTTGGTAGCCATTGTCTTTGGTCGATTTGTTCAGTCGATCACTAGCTAGCTGAAGCTCGCATCCGACGATTCCCTTCAGCGGTTGGTCAGGGTGGGCCCTGTTGTGCTGTTGTACCGCGTTTACAAAACTGAAAACACCCATCATATTTCCGCTATCGGTGATCGCAATCGCAGGCATATCTTCTTCAATGGCCTTGCGCACTAAAGCCTCTGGTCGCATAGTAGCCTGTAAAACCGAAAATTGGGAATGTACATGAAGATGTGCAAACACAGCATTTGCCAACTCTTTGCGTGAGGCGTCTGTGGGCGCCGCCACTACTTCCTCAACCGTGATCTTCTTTTTTAAAGCCTCAGAAGCTTCCTTTAGATTTCTGTGTTTTAGCTTATAGGCCTGTATTGGAGCATTATGAAATGCAGAGAATGCCGCTGAATCTTCGGGGCCAAAATGCAGTTGATCAGCAGTGAAAACCTGTGTGCGAACCAGCTCGAAGAAGCAGCGCGCAGTGGCCGAAACGTCGGCACTGGCATTGTGAGCCTCTTCGAAGGTCGTGTTAAATAAATACTGATGCAGTTCGGTAAGTGTGGGGAGTTTAAATTTACCTCCTCGACCCCCGGGTAATTGGCACAGAGAGGCGGTGGTTTCGGTACAGGTGTCAAGCACCGGTTTTTCCAACAATAGTTCGGTCACTCTGCCCAGTCTATAGAGCTCTGCCCCCGTAACCTTGATGTCAAAATCTACATTTTGCCCGACCACAAAGCGCGCTTTTTTAAGCGCGTTTTCAAAGCGATCTAGGACTTCTTTAAGCGGCAGCCCTTCTTCTTGGGCTAAAGCTGTAGAAATTCCGTGAATGCGTTCGGATTCAAAAGGAATATCGAACCCGTT
>JADHLU010000032.1 GCA_016780435.1 Flavobacteriaceae bacterium | reverse complement strand
ACCTTAAGCGCTTCTACGGCGAGATTAATCGTAGCAATCGGAGTCTTAAATTCATGCGTCATATTGTTGATGAAGTCGGTTTTTATCTCCGCTATTTTTTTCTGTGCAAAGAGCTGGTGCAGGGCTACACTGAACGCCACCAAGATGATAAGCGTGAAAAAAATAGAAATCACAACCAGCCCTATTACGTCTCTCCAAATGAGCGCGTCTCTATTGGGAATGATTACGTTTAGGGTATAGGCGCTTGAGCCTTCGCTATCCTTAAACAAGGGAACAGCAAAGCTCGGCCTCATGGCAAAGTCGTATCCAGCAGACTTGACTGAAGTGGGATAAGCCAAACGCTCAATGCCGAACTCAAAGTCGCCCATGATTCCGCGCTTGCGCATTTCTCTATCCAAAACAAAACGTATTTCAGACTCGGACACCCTTTGATGTATAGGTGTTAGCTTGGCGGCCTCCATGAACACGTCTTCGTATTGCGCCTTTTCAATACTGCTTAGCCCTCCGATCTTATCAATTACATCAATGGGCTCTAGGGTAACCGCAGATCCGTCTAGAGACGAAGATGGCCTAAACGTTTTCTGACTTCTTCTCGAAGTAAAATTGATAATTCGGGTGGTGTCGCTATTATTTAATTGCCTAAATCCAGGAAGTGCACTGGTGGCGACATCGTAACCCTGCTCTAAAATACCGTGTGAATAAAAAATGATTTCATCATTGGTTAAACTTCGGTCAACAAAGAAAAAGTTGCGAATTTGAGTAGACTTAGGCGCCCCAACACTGTCTATGAGCACGGCTAGCTTGGAATAGTAATCATTGCGCTCTCGCTCTTCAATGACGTCTGTAGCGTGCTCCATCACGTCAATCATGGCCGTAGAAAATTCTTCAGAACGACTTTGAAGTGAAAGTTTAATCCAATAGCCCTGCACGAGTATAGAACCCAATAGGGCCACCGTCATCAATCCAATTGTTGCAAAAAGCCCATTTCTATTCATACCCTAAAACGTTATTTGGCTCCTATAAAATTAGGGCGTTGCGTCTATAAATCCGAATGACCGAGCAAATCAACGAGCAAGACCTCTACTTGATCTTCAAGCGATTGATCGCCAGAGTTGTCGATGAGGTGTGTGACCCGGTCTAAAAGAGATTCAAAGTCGGGTTGAGCCTTCATTCTCGAAATCACAGTCATGCGATCAACACCATCGCGCTGCATTACTCGACTAATTCGAAGCTCATCAGGGCAAGACACCAACACTATGGCATCGAAATTTTTGTAGTATTCTGTGGCCAATATGAGAGCAGATTCTTGAAAAACCAGAGCGGTAGTTTGATCCTTGACCCACTGTTCAAATGCGCTTCGAACGACCGGATGAACAAGCTGCTCCAGTTGCAACTTCAATGCGGCTTGACCAAATATTCTTGAGGCAATAAAGGCTTGGTTAAGTCGAATGTTATGATCGTGATCTGACTGATACGCCTCCTCTCCTATGAGCTGTTCAATAGCGCGCCTTAATTGCGCATCAGATACCATTAAATCTTTAGCCCACTGATCTGAGTAAAAAACAGGGAATCCCTTGGATGCAATAAGATCACACACATACGATTTACCAGATCCAATACCTCCCGTTATAGCAATCTTTTTCATAGGGGCTCGATGATGTAGTTTACGGAATCTGTTAGTAGGGACACTTGAAAAATACCTTCAGGAATGCGTGTCAGCCTAAGCTTTAACTGATCGCTAGGATGTCTTATCACAGAATCATCAAAATCAACAGACACCTCAAAATCGTCTGCTTTTAGTGTCTTTAAGCGTTCTGTAGAAGCTTTACAGACCAAGGTTACTTTATCTGGAAATAGTAGCAGTCTCACTGAACGTTCATCTGCACGAACCGTTATAGGCAGCTCGAAAGTGTTCTCTGAAAACCGGGTTACATTTAGACTGTAATACACTGAATTTGAGGAAAGGGTATACATACTACTAGCATCCTGTTCAAGCGGTAAATCGATAGCCACCGACTCATGTATGTCTTCTAAACGCACAACCTTGGTATATACCTTGTCCAATTGTTCAATTGCTGACTTTACCCCTCTAACTTCAACGGTACTCGGATCAATAGACGCTGAGTCAATAGCGATGTGGTTCGGCCTAAACGAAGTGATCACCTGAGGAACAATAGGTACACGTTTTGATGAAAGCAATGCAACATCTACCTGTTTGGGAGAAATCGATGCTCGAACTAACGTCAGAGACTCTGAAAAGGCTGATTGCAAGGCGCTTTCTATATATTCTGGGGCTAAGAAATACACGTCGTTTTCAACAGCGATTTGATCTAAAGGTATGTCATAAGGTTTGTTAGAAGTAAACGTAAAAAGCAGTCTAAAACCTGTGGCCGTCACGCGAACAGGTATATCAAATGGAGCGTTGGTTAAGAGTGTTAGTGAATCGGGAGTTTGGGAAAAACGAGCCTTAACAACGGTAGAAACGGTTACCGGTTTACTCAAATGGTTAAAAAACCAAATTACAGTGGCCAAAAGGAGAAAGTATACGAATTGTTTTAATTGGAGTTCGCGCATACTACTGTCCTTTATTTATGGGATTAAAAAAGAGATGAGGAAACAGCGTTTCAATGGGTTTATCTCTATTCAATACGAGCAGAATGGAGGACCTCAAATACCCCAAACCGTAACCGCTCATCTGAATTAAAAAGGCTAAAATCGCAAGCGAGGTTAACTTGATCGACCGGGTCTTATAGATTAATTGAAGCTTAAAGACACCTAAATAAACAACTAAAGGTGCACATAGAAATGCTGTGAGCTGAAGGCTAGTTTGACCTAGGAGCATGGTTACAAACAGCACAACCACAGTAATCAAATACATTAAAAAGAGCGAAGGACCTTTATAAATAGGTCTTTTAAATTCCGGATGTAGCACTTCAAGTATAGGCCTCACACTGCCGAACTTAAACACTTGCTTAAAAAAGGATGAAAACTGTATTCTGCGCTGGTGAAAGACCAAAGCGTTTGAAAAAAGACGCGATTTATATCCTAATTTCCAGGCTCTCATGACTAAATCTGGGTCCTCACCGGGATGAATGGCACCAAAACCTCCAGTAGCCTCAAACACTTCCTTTGAAAGACCCATATTAAAACTTCTGGGCTCGAAATAGTTGGGCTCACCTCCTCGTATTCCGGCTGTGCTTAAGGAAGCGGTCATCACAAGATTGACGGCCTGTTGTATTGGTGTAAATGACGCTAAGGCCGAGTCGGGTCCGCCGAAAAAATCAGCGTACTGAGTACTGAGCTCCCTATCCACTTCGCTAAGGTAATTCGTAGGCAGAATGCAATCTGAATCTAGAATGATGAAATAATCGCCTTTAGCGCTCTTCATCCCGTAGTTTCGACTTAAACCCGGTCCAGAATTTGACTTTTCTAGGTAGGTGATCTTTGAAAAGATTGTACTCTGTTCACAAACCTGCCTCGAGCTGAGCTGAGAGCCATCTTCAACCACAACGACCTCAAAATCGTTTTCACACTGCTGTACAGCCACTGAATCTAACAATAGCTTCAACTCTTCTGGCCGATTGTACACCGGAACAACAATGGAGTAAAGATGAACAAGTTTACCCATTGGCAAAGGCTTTTTATCCTCAGAGATTAGTGATCCGAAAATAAGTCTACTATTTCTTGACTTACTCCGGTTGATGAGAATCCTCCGTCGTGAAAGAGATTCTGCATGGTTACTTTTCGAGTCAAATCGCAGAAGAGCGTAACCGCATAATCGGCACATTCATCGGCAGAAGCATTTCCAAGTGGAGACATCTTCTCTGCATAATTCAAGAAGGCGTCAAAACCTTTGACTCCTTTTCCGGCGGTTGTTACGGTTGGGGACTGTGAAATGGTATTTACACGAACCTTCTTTTCTTTTCCGAAGAAATAACCGAAACTTCGAGCCACAGATTCAAGGTAAGCCTTATTATCGGCCATGTCGTTGTAATCCGGAAAAGTTCGCTGAGCAGCCATATAGGTTAGCGCTAACACACTACCCCATTCATTCATGGCGTCGAGTTTATATAGCTGTTGCAATAATTTATGAAAAGATAGTGCTGAAACGTCCCAACCCTTTGCTGTAAAGTCGTAGTTCTCGTCTGTGTAGTGCCTTCCTTTTCTTACATTCACAGACATTCCAATTGAATGCAATACGAAGTCAAGTTTTCCGCCTAGGTGCTGAACAGACTCGGCTATAAGGCGCGCTAGATCTTCTGTAGATGTCGCGTCGGCGGCAATCACCAACGCCCCTGTTTTTTCGGCCAGCGCATTTAATTCTCCCATTCTCAAGGCGATCGGAGCATTGGTCAGTACGAAAGATCCTCCTTCTTCGTGCACCCGTTCAGCTGTTTTCCAAGCGATAGAATTTTCGTCTAACGCACCAAAAATGATTCCTCGTTTTCCTTTTAATAAGTTGTAATTCATCCCTGTGATTTTAATACCTTCAAATATAGCAAGAATAGCTCCTTGACTAACGCTTTGTCAGTAGTGTTCTTGCATGGCTAATTGCAGTCTGAGAGGGATTTTTACCCTCAATCATAGAAGCAATCTCACGTTCGCGGTCGTCCGAACTGAGCTTCATAACTTGAGTAAACGCACGACCGGAGTCCTCGGTTTTGGCTATTTTCAAATGATGCGAGCCTTTGGCTGCAACCTGTGGCAAATGGGTTATCACCAAGAGTTGATGTCGTTTTCCCATAAGCTCAAATAACTGGGCCACACGTTCGGCGACTTGACCCGATACCCCAGTGTCAATCTCATCAAAAACCTGGGTAGGTATAGCCTTTGATTTCCCTTTAATGTACTGTATAGCTAAGGCTAATCTCGAAAGTTCTCCTCCCGAAATGACCTGTTTTAAATCGAGCAATTCAGAACCCTTATTGGCTTGAAACTTAAATAAAACCTCATCGGAACCGTTGGTCACAAAAGCATCTCTGTGCGCCACATCAATTTTTAATTGTGCAGATGGCATTTCTAAAGAAGAGAGTACCTCTTCAATAGCATCACTTAGTTCTTTGGCGGATTTTTTTCGATTGCTAGATAGTTCTTTAGCCAATGGAAGTAGCTGATTTTTCAATTCAACAAGCTGTTTTTCGAGCGTATTGATGCGATCTTGAAACTGTTGATCGGTTCCTAAATTCTTCGACAACGCATCGCGCTTATCGATAAGCCCCTCGCAATTGCTTACTCCGTGCTTTTTTTGAAGTCGGTGCAACTCTGAAAGTCTTAGACTGATCTCCTCATACTCATTCGCGTCTATTGCCACTGCATCTAAAGCGCGCTGCAACTCGTCTGAAATGTCTTGAGATTCAACAATGATAGCCTGTATACGTTCAAATAGATTTGAAAAAATGGGTGAGATTCGTTGTAATTCGGAAAGTAAGCGCTGAATCGATCGAAGTTGGTCAATTAAACCGTAAGGTTCCAGTTCAAACTTTTGGTTCAGATCGCCGATTATGGAGACGATTTTCTCGGACTGACTGTACATGTTGTACTGCTGTTCGAGTGCTTCTTGATCTATCTGATCTAGGTTCAACTCATCGAGCTCTTTCTTTAAGTGCAATTGATACGCCCACTCCCTTTCAAACTCGTCAGATTTACTGCTCAGTTTTTCCCATTCATCTGATGTGCGCTTATAGGCTGAATGCAGCTCTTTATACTGGCTCAACAAGGCTTTATTACCTGCAAAATCGTCTAAAAGTTGAAACTGTTCTGTGGGCTTTAAAAACCCATACGATTCGTGCTGAGAGTGAAAGGAGAGCAACTCATCGGTTAAGTTGTTTAGTACAGACTGTTTAATTGGAGTATCGTTGATAAAAAGTCTTGATTTAGCCTGTTTTGAGAGTTCTCTGCGAATTAGGCAATCTTGATCGTAGTCTAAATCGTTGGCTTCAAACCAGTGCCTGTAGGTCGAATCAATTTTCACATTGAGTTCTATGATGCATTTTTTATCGGGATCAAAAAAGCTAACACCTTCTGCCCTAGCACCTAAAACGAGCTGAAGCGCCTGCATAACCACTGACTTGCCCGATCCGGTTTCCCCCGTGATCACATTCAATCCTGGACTAAAATCGATAAATACCTCATCGATAAGCGCATAATTTTTTATGTGAAGTGAACTAAGCATAGATCAACGTTCTTTCAGTAAAGATACCTAGAGTATAGCGCAAAATACGTTCAGTAAGGCCAAAGCATTAATGCATTTGATCAAAAATAGCCCTATTTGATTCTTGAATCCGCTGCATGAGCAAAGAATTGTCTAGACCAATTTCAGCCTCCTCTAGTCCCTGACTAATTTGCAGCAGGCATTCAGCGTATTGATCTGTATGCCGCTGACCTGAGGCTAAGCAACCTGTGTGTAGGTCAAATAAAAACTGCCTCGCCGGGTAATAAGGCTTTTGCAAAAGCTCGTAAATCAAACGGTACTTTGAACTTCCACTGCGCCTCATTTCCCATCCTGAATTAAAGGTGGATTGCATGCGAACAACAATTTCTTCGGCTTGTCTGTAAAACGGAGTTCCGCCCAATGAATTTTCAGTGTCTTCATGAAATCCCAATGCCAAATAGGCAAAAAAGGCCGCGTGCGCCACTAGGTTCGAAGTCAAATTGTTTTTATTAAAAATCAAGGGCTCAAACGGAACGTACGAAAACAGCAGCGGCTGTTCTACCCACCTCAACAAAAGCACTTTATCTCCACTGCCATAGGTTTTAAATAGCTCTACCAGTAGCATGGTCTTAAACGCTTGATCGCTATGATCTACTAACGATAAGGTCATATTAAGTAACACCTTAGATTTTCCTGAACGGCCTGCTGATGAACCCCACTGCGTTTGATTTATTAGTCGAGAAAGGTCGCGCTCAAGTGTGCGGTAACTGGCTTCAAATGATCTGTTCTGGGTGCGGTTAATCACCCTTACCACAGCTTCTACATCTTGAGCGTTGGACCATAATCCAAAACACATTAAGACCGTTGAGATGATGAACGTTCTCAGAGCCATTTGTCACTAAAATGAGTCCACAGTGCGCTGGCCATAGACCTTTTCGATTGTAACGGGATCTCTATCTGGCTCTGGTCGGCAAAAAATACGGTAGCCTTGTTCGTGTCGGTTCCAAACCCAGCTCCTGCGTCGCTAAGTGTGTTATATACTATAGCATCTAGTGATTTCGACTGCAACTTAGCTAAGGGCTTCGAGCGGTCTGTGTCGGTTTCAAGCGCAAATCCGATGATCCTTTGTTGTTTTTTTCGCGAAGCGAGCTCGCGAAGGATGTCTTTAGTGCGCTGGAGCGTTAAAACGAGCGTATCTTCTTCTTTCTTTAATTTTTGGGGGTGCACCTGTGAAAAGGTATAGTCGGCTACAGCGGCTGACGAAATAAAAAAATCTACCTCATCAAAGTGATTTATGACCTGCACATACATCTGCTCTGCTGATTCAACCGCTATCCTGCGCACAGATTGCGGTAATGCAATCGGTTCAACAGGTCCACTTACCAACACCACTTCTGCTCCGAGTTCGTGCGCCCTTAGGGCCAGCTCGTATCCCATAAGCCCAGTTGAATAGTTCGAAAGAAATCTCACGGGATCAAAGGCTTCTCTGGTTGGGCCGGCACTAATCAGCACCTTTTTTCCAAAGAGTACCGCCTCGGCTCTCAGTTGGGTTTGAACCTGGTTAACAATTATCTCCGGTTCAGCCATGCGTCCTTCTCCTTCTAGGCCCGAAGCTAAAAATCCGGATTCAGCCTGAATGACATGAACTCCTCTTTCGGTTAATGTGGCTAAATTCTGTTTCGTCGATTGATGCGCATACATATCCAGGTCCATGGCCGGAGCTACAAACACCGGGCAGTTCGAAGACATATAGGTGGCCAATAGCAAGTTGTCACAGGCTCCAGAAACCATCTTTGCTAAGGTGTTCGAGGTTAGCGGGGCTAGAATCATGAGATCGGCCCACTTGGCGAGCTCAACGTGATTGTTCCAGCGAAGCTCACCATCTTTTTCGTCAATAAAATCGAAGTAGACGGGATTCTGACTAAGTGTACTAAGAGTAAGGGGAGTTACAAATTCCTTTGATGCCAGCGTCATGATCACCTTTACGTGAGCTCCCTGCTGTATGAGCAGCCGAACTAGAAAGGTTGTTTTATATGCGGCGATTCCGCCAGTAACACCAAGCAGAACATTTTTTCCCGCAAGCATAAGTAGTTATTTACTCTTCAGAAAGCGTGTTTCTATAGTAAATGCGATCATTAAGCCACTCTTCTATCGCAATAGCGTGCGGTTTAGGCATCTTTTCGTAGAATTTAGAAACCTCTATTTGCTCTTTATTCTCAAACACCTCTTCAAGGCTGTCTGTATAGGTAGCAAACTCTTCGAGCTTGTCTACTAACTCTTTCTTGATCTCTGCATTAATTTGCACAGATCGCTTGGCGATAATAGACAATGCCTCGTAAATATTAGCCGTTTTTTGGTCTAATACATTCTTGTCGAATGTTTTTGTAGTGATAGCAGCTTTAGTATCTTTCAAAATAGCCATGATTTAATTCAGCGAATTTACGAATTCTATTCCGTTTTGGATCTTAGCAAAGTAATAATCAGCTTCTTTATCGAATTTTGAGGTCGGATAGTATTTTCTAAAGTCTTTGTAAAACGACAAAGCCTCCTCGTAACGAGCTGCC
>JADHLU010000031.1 GCA_016780435.1 Flavobacteriaceae bacterium | reverse complement strand
CTCACCTTTTGTTCGAGCGGATCCAATATAGTTTGAACCTTATCGAGCATGCCCACTTGAACACTCGAAGGCAAAGTGTCGCCCGATTGAACAGGTCTATCTCCGTCATTGGCTACAATGATTTGAAGACCTTTTCCACCTAAAACAGTAGTGTCGTAAAGTTGAGCCACAGAATTCTTGGAAAACGAATAGTCAGTGAGCAGCGTAAACGTAACGAGTAGGTTGCCCTTAGGTTTCAAAAAATCTATAGCATCTACGGTGCCCACTACGTAACCGTTAAGACTGACGGTTGTTCCGGTTTGAAGGCCACCCACATTATCATAGACAGCGTATAGCTTTTTCGAGGCTCCAAAAAGTGAGGTTGACTTGAGATAACTAAATCCAAGTATGAGCGCAGCAATACCTGCAAGAACAACGATTCCGGCCTTTAGTTCATTAGATAGTTTTAGAAATCCTCTTTGATTCATAGCAGATGGGTTAGCGTGTCTTTTTGACCACAAAGGCGTCAGAAAAACCCTTTTCAATAGCTTTTTTTCTTAATAAAGCGCCTGATTCTTCAGAGACGGCCTCTCCGTAAAAATAACGCTTTAAACCGTCTTTTTCTTCATACCATATCGGATTTAAACCTCGAAATCTAGGGTCACCAACAGGTATACTTTTTTCTGAGGCAAAGAGTTGAACGCTGTAAACGGTATTGGTCGACGGCACCGCAGTGCTAATGGTGTTTAATGCTATCTCGTCTCTATAGGTTAGGATAGCATTGACCATAGATTTTGCGACTAAATCTTGACCCTTGGCAGAATTCAAAAAGGCTCCTTCATTGGCATTAGACAAGAACCCCGTCTCTACAAGCACTGACGGCATAATGGTTTCATAGAGCACTACAAATCCGGCTTGCTTCACTTGGCGATCGCGACGCTTGGCCGTAGCCACCATCTCGCGCTGAACATAGGCCGCTAGGCGAATACTCTGATCGAGATTCTCTTCTTGAATGGCGTTGAGCGCAATTAAGTCGCTGTTGAATTTAGCGTATTTAGATTGGTAGTTTTCTTCGTTGTAGATCACCGCATTCTCGCGCTGCGCAACGGCAAGGTTCTTGTCAGCTCGGTGAAGTCCTAAGACAAACGTGCCTGCTCCGTATGTACTCGATTCATGTGCGTCACAATGAATAGATACAAATACGTCTGCGTTTATTCGATTCGCCATAGGGCCCCTGGCATACAAATCAACCGAACGATCGTCTGTTCGCGAATAATGCACCTTGATTCCGGGTTCCTTAGCTAATAGTTCTCCTACTTTAAGGGCAATAGCCAGCGTTATTTTCTTCTCTACATAACCATTGTGCATGCTACCCGGGTCTTTACCTCCGTGACCCGGATCTAAAAACACCGTAAACGTAGGCCGCGACTGAGCACTAGCCGAAACCCATGAGAGTAACAGTAGACTGAAAAGTAAAAAAAAGCGGCGTTTGGGCACAGTTTTACTCATACGAAAGACGTTGAGTAAAATTAAGCAATAGCGGAGAGTTACCACAAATATTATGTAAGTTTGACCCGAGTTTAAACGCTTTAAACTCAATAAAACCAAGGATTTCGTATTGCAGTTCTGGCGATTCTATTTTGTGCTCTGTATAGGGTGCTTACTTCATCCCACCCTTTCTTTCGGTCAGCAAGACAGTACCTACTTGGCTCCTCAATCTAAGGGGCTCTTTATTCAGCTGCCTAGCGGATTCGATCTACCCGAGGTTAGCCAAGAAAAAAAGCAGCTTCTCGATTCGATTGTTTCCAAAGAGCGAAAGAAAACCAATGTCGCCATCTCTTCAAAACTCGAAAGCCTTATTAAATACAGTGCGAAAGACTCGGTGACCATTCGGCAGGGAGAGAAAAAAATCTTCTTAGCTAATGAGGCAGCGATTGACTACACCGATACCAAGCTAACAGCGGGGGTAATTGCGATAGACTACTTGCAGAATGAAATTTTAGCCGGGCGTTTTGTCGATGCTAAGGGAGTCAAATCTCAGACCCCAGAATTTACTCAAGGAGAGAATGAGGTAATCCCTGACTCTATTCGCTATAACATCACCTCTCAAAAGGCACTGATATTTAATTCAAGAACCGAGCAAGGTGCTGGCATCGGGGGAATGGGCGGAGAAACCATGAAGGTGGTCACCGAAAAGACCAAAAAAGAAAACGACTCGGTATTCTATTTTGCCCAGGGAAAGCTGACCACCGCAAGCGACTCTATCGATCCAGATTACTACATCAAGGTGCGAAAGGCCAAGTTTATTCCGGGCAAACGCATCATTGCGGGCTTTTCAAATATGTACCTAGTTGACGTTCCTACCCCTTTTGCGCTACCCTTTGCCATCTTTCCGCTTAGCAGCGGTAGATCTGGAGGTCTTATTTTTCCGACCTTCACCAACGACCCGCAGCGTGGATATTCGCTGCAAAACGGAGGATACTACTTTCCAATTAACGACTATGTCGACCTGAACTTAACCGGAGACTATTTCACCAACGGAAGCTACGGATTCAGAGCCCAATCGGTATACATCAAACGCTACAACTATCGAGGCAATGTAAACCTTCGGTTTGAAAACCTAATCAATTCGCAAAAAGGGTTTGCAGACTACAGCAGAAACAGCATATTCAACCTGCAGATCTCCCACACTCAAGATCCAAAAGCGAGTCCCAATTCGCGCTTTGCGGCATCGGTGAACCTGGGTAGTAGTAAGTATTTTAGAAACTCTGCCAACCAGCAAAACCTCGCCCTTACCCAAAATAATAACCTCTCCTCTTCGGTCACCTACTCCAAGACCTTTCCGGCCTATCCGTCGGTGAATCTTAACCTAAGTGCCACGCACAACCAGAACACCAATACCGAAGAGATCAACCTGACGCTGCCTACCGCGCAGGTGAATATGGAGCGCATCTTTCCGTTCGCCAAACGCGAAGGCATTAAGAAAGGGCTCATTCAAAACATCAACCTACAATACACCTCCCGATTTGAAAATCGCATACGCACCACCGATTCACTCTTTCTAACTGCACGTATGTTTGACGATGCCAAGATTGGGGCAAGACACTCTATACCGCTTAGCACCAACTTTAAGGTGGCTAAATTTTTAAGTGTTTCGGTCGGAGGCGACTATGAAGACTTATGGACGTTTGAGACCTTCACGCGTGGGCAAGACCCTACTGCCGATATCAGCAGAGAAGTAGTTCTTGACACGGTGAGAGGCTTCGATCGCTTTAATCGATACGGCCTGTCGAGCTCAGTGGGCACCACTGTTTACGGAACCTACACCTTCAAGGAGGGCAAAAAATTACAAGCCATTCGCCACGTGGCCCGACCCTCTGTCGGATGGGGCTACGGACCTTCTTTTGAGCGCTATTACGACAGCTATACCAATTTAGATGGAGAAGAGGTAAGCTATTCAAGATTTGAGGGTACCCTTAACGGATCACCGAGTTTAGGAAGATCTAACAGTCTTTCTTTCGGTTTACAAAACACCTTGGAGGCCAAGATGGCACCCAAAGATTCTACTAAAACCGAATCCCGAAAAATACCCATTTTGAGTAACCTCAATTTCTCAAGCGCCTATAATCTAGAAGCCGATTCATTGAGGTTGAGTCCTGTTAGTTTTAACGCTGCAACGGCCCTCTTTAATAAAGAAATGCAGGTGAACATGAACGGAACGCTTGATCCGTATGTCACAACCGCTGATGGCACTCGAATCAACACCTTTCACCTGGCTCAAAGCGGAAAGATCGCCAAACTCACTAGGGCGAGTCTTAATTTCAGCTACGCCTTATCAAACGACACGTTTAAGCCCAAACGTGATGAACAGCAACAAGGAAATGGGCAAAGGCAAAGTCAGAACTACGACGACCAATACCGTACCCAATCAGGAGGAGCAGATAACGACCTTTTTGGGTTCGGGCTCACCGATGATTTTCCAGGTGAAAATGAGCGAAACGGCGAAAAAACTCAGGGCGAAGAGTCAGAAGAGCCATCCGACAAATTCTATTACAATAGAATACCCTGGAACCTGAATTTACAATTTAACAGCAGTTATTCTAATCTTCAAGACGAGCGTGAAATCACTAGCGCTTCGCTCATGTTTTCTGGAAATGTCGATCTCACGCCCGCGTGGAAGATTCGCGTATCTTCAGGGTATGACTTTAAAAACAAGGGCTTTAACCTAACTCAAATTGGATTTAAACGCGATCTCAAGAGTTTCGATCTTCGATTTAATTGGGTGCCTTTCGGCAGAAATGCCCGCTGGGACTTTTTCATAGGAATAAAAAGCAGCATGCTTTCTGATCTCAAATGGGAAAGTCGCAGTCAACGCAACATTGTTCGTTAAGTCTGATTTAAAATGTATACTCATGTCTAAAAAAGCCATCTACAGCAAAAATGCCCCTGAAGCGATAGGTCCCTACAATCAGGCCATTCTAGCCCACAATACCCTTTTTGTTTCAGGTCAGATTCCCATTGACCCAGAAACCGGAAAGCTCATAACTACGGGTAGAAAAGAAGAAACGCGGCGCTGTTTAGACAATATTGGGCAGATCTTAGAGGCTGCCGGTTTCGGTTTAAATGATGTAGTAAAATCAACTATTTTTTTAACCGACATGAATGACTTCAGCCTGGTAAACGAGGTGTATAAAGACTTTTTTGCCGAGGTAATTGCACCTGCCAGAGAAACCGTAGCGGTGACGGCACTTCCGGCAGGGGCTCATATTGAAATATCGGTGATCGCCATACGCGATCAGCCGGCTAGTTGATTGTCTTAAAGGGTGTTCTTGTGAAACTGCACCAAACCTTCTATCGGCCTGCGTAGCACATTACCCATAACTAAATCGTTATTGTGCAGCACCTGTTCGAGCTCGTCTTTTAAGAAATAAGCAATGCTACCCACGAAATGACAGGGCACCTTGGTGGCTAGCTCAAATTGCATGATGTAGTTGTTGACGAACTGCTGCAGCCCTTTCATGATCACCCCTTTACAATAGCTGTGCTCTTTGTTTTCAATAATAAAACGAGCGAAGGTGGCTAAATAGGTATTCGGATTAGGCTGTTTGTACAGGTGTTCTTTTATCGTGTCGGCTTCAAGATCGTATTCCTTGGCAAATCGAATAGCCAAATCTTGGGGAATCTTGTGAAAATAGAGATCGCGAAGCAGCTTGCGACCAAAATAGTTACCGCTGGCATCATCCATTAAAATATACCCCAGAGATGTCACCTTTTGAAAAGGTTGATGGCCGTCGTAATACGAACAATTCGAGCCTGTTCCCAAAATACAGACGATTCCCTGCTTGCCTATTTCAGTGGTCGCGTAAATGGCCGCATAGGTATCTTCTTTGACGTCTACCTTTGCTTTAGGAAAGAAGTTCTTGAAAATGTTCGTCAAGAAGCGCTTCATGCGGTCTGTACCGCATCCGGCCCCATAGAAATGAAGTTCAGTAACTTTTTGTCGGTGTTTGGAAATTTCGAAATTATTCGCCAAACGGTCTTCAATCACCTGCTGGGTAAGCACCTCAGGCGAAAGGCCCAAGGTCTGTGTCGCAAAAAATTCTGAGCCATCAGGGTTAAGAGCTATCCAATCTGATTTGGTAGCCCCACTATCAACGATAAGGATCATGTGCCAATTGGGTTTATACCGAGGCTACATGTAGCGCTAGGTCAATCAGTTTGTTCGAATATCCAGCCTCGTTATCGTACCAAGAAACCACTTTAAAGAAGGTCGAGTTCAGTTCAATTCCGGCTTCAGCATCAAAGATCGAAGTTCGGGCATCACCAATAAAGTCTTGAGAAACCACCGCGTCTTCTGTATAACCTAAGATACCCTTAAGCTCCCCTTCAGATGCAGCCTTCATGGCATCTTTGATACCCTGATAAGACGTCGCTTTTTGAAGTTTTACGGTCAAATCAACCACTGATACATCAGCATTGGGCACTCTAAAGGCCATTCCGGTAATTTTTCCTTGCAATGAAGGAATAACTTTAGTCACCGCTTTAGCAGCGCCTGTAGATGCCGGAATGATATTGAGAAGAGCCGAACGTCCACCTCTGTAGTCTTTTCTAGACGGACCGTCGACGGTCATTTGCGTAGCCGTTGTAGCGTGCACAGTAGTCATTAAAGCCTCTTCTATTCCAAAGTTATCGTGTAACACCTTGGCCAGGGGAGCCAAGCAGTTGGTGGTACATGAAGCATTACTTACAATCGTATCTGAAGACTTAACCTCGTTGTGGTTCACTCCCATTACAAACATGGGGGCATCAGCAGAAGGAGCTGAAATAACTACCTTCTTCGCTCCGCCATCAATATGAGATTGGGCCATTTCTTTGGTAGTGAAGATACCCGTGCACTCAGCCACTATACTCGCTCCTACAGCGTCCCACTTAAGGGCCTTTGGATCGCGTTCAGCAGTGATTCGAACGGTTTTTCCATTGACCACAATGTTATCGCCCTGAATTTCAACCGTTCCGTCGAAGTTTCCGTGCACCGAATCGTATTTTAATAAGTATACCAGGTGATCGATATCCAAAAGGTCGTTAATGGCGACCACCTCAACGTCTTGGCGTTTGGCAGCAGCTCTGAAAACCATTCTACCTATTCTTCCAAATCCGTTTATTCCAATCTTCAAAGTTTGCATATTTAGTATAATTGATTAGTGATTAAATACTCATGATATCTGAAACGCGAATCAACTCCTCGTCGATTTCGCTTAGCCCGCTGATGGCCTTTTCAATTGGGGTTAAAATCATTTTGTTTGACTCTATACCCACCATATAATTTGAATGCCCTTCAATTAATGATTCTACCGCCTTCACTCCCATTCTGCTTGCTAAAACACGATCGAAGCAGGTTGGGCTTCCCCCGCGCTGCATGTGCCCTAAGACCGATACGCGCACGTCGTAAATAGGTAGGTGTTTCTCAACGTATTCTTTGAGTTCAAAGACGTTTTTACCCGTTTTATCTCCTTCGGCGACTACGACTATACTCGAAGATTTACCCGAGGCCTTGCTGCGCTTTAGCGATTCTAGCAGGCGGTCTAATCCTAAATTTTGTTCGGGTATTAGAATCTCTTCTGCCCCGGCTCCTACTCCGCTGTTCAAGGCAACCAGTCCGACATCTCTGCCCATGACCTCAACAAAAAAGAGTCGATTGTGCGAGCTGGCAGTGTCTCGAATTTTGTCAATGGCCTCAACCACCGTATTGATAGCTGTATCGAAACCTATAGTGTAAGCGGTTCCTAAAATGTCGTTGTCAATAGTTCCTGGAATTCCCATTACCGCGATTCCGAACTCTTGATTCAATTTGAGAGCCCCGGTCATTGAGCCGTTACCTCCAATAACTACGAGGGCGTCAATAGCTCCTTTTTTAAGCTGTTCATAGGCGGTAGCCCTGCCCTCGGGGGTGCGAAAAGCTTCGCAACGAGCGGATTTTAAAATCGTTCCGCCCTTATTAACAATATTGTTTACGCTTCTAGCCGTAAAGTCTTCAAAGTCACCTTCTATGAGGCCCTGATAACCTCTGTATATAGCGGTACACTCCAAGCCATGGTACATGCTTGCGCGCACCACAGAGCGAATGGCTGCATTCATTCCGGGAGAGTCACCCCCAGAGGTGAGCACTCCAACTCGTTTGATTGATTGATTCATAAGCTTAACGCGCCAAATCTAATAAATAGAGTTTATTCTTCGGTAGTATTTGATGATTTTAATACCCTTCGCACTAATTCTTTGAAGTTATTAAAGTCTACTTGATAACTCAGACCCAACCCTTGTGTGTATCCTGGAATACTGGCCAGAAACTGACTCAAGGTATTTTCTCTGTTGAATATTTTGGCGCTTAAGGTACCTTCTTCATTGAGGATGAGTTGAAGCTCTACGTCTCCTGCAACAACGGTTTCGGTAACGCGGCCTACCGGAACCCCGAGCTTTCCGTTAAAGAGTAAGCGATTGCCGAGCTGAGTGCTCACCGTAACACCAATGCGATCTTCAATGGCTACGTTGGCATTCGGATTGCGGTATCCCTGCTCGTACGACAATCCCAGATCGACTACCTCAGATGCTCCGAGCACTTCTTCGAGCAGACCCGAGGCTGACTGCAACAAATTACCGGTTAAGGCCTGCTGTGAAAGCCCCATTTGTTCGTTCACAAAATTACCCTGGGCAAGCAAAAAGAATACGTTTCGCTCCAGAGTTGATCGGTCTTGCAATCGGTATTCGATTTCGCTTCGAACCACTGAATTCAGGGTTGGAAAACGCAGCGAAAAATCAATTACAGGGTTCAGTAGTTTTCCGCCCAATTGTATGAGCACGTCGGTTTGAATAGGTCTTGGAAATGAGCTCGAGTCTAGCAGCGGAGCTGGATTTGCACTGAGGGTATATACCGCTTCTAAATTGATATCGGCATCATAGGGATCACCGTTCCAAGTGATCATGCCTCCGGGAGCAAGTTCAAACCCTTTATCGATGATACCGCCAAATCGGTAGTCGAACGCACCTGAAGCAACCGTGTACTCGCCAAAAATCGAAAACTCTTCAGCCGGAGCAATCTGAAACCGAAACAATCCTGCACCCCGTCCTCTTAGTCGAGAACCCGAAATCGGATCAACAATCACCTCAACCAAGGCCTCTGGAGTCACCCTAAGATTAAAGTCTAAACTCACGCCCTTTTGGGTCTCAATAGGGTTTAAAACCCGCGCTTCTGAAGTGGGTATGCTGTTAGTGAATTGCACTAAATCATCACTGAAATCTACCGTTTCAGAGATTAAAGGAATAAACAAACTGCTTCCTTGTTTCGTTTCCGCATCTACAGTGATGATCGTGTTTTGAGGATTTCCTTTCACTGAACCCACTCCTGACACAAAACCGG
>JADHLU010000030.1 GCA_016780435.1 Flavobacteriaceae bacterium | reverse complement strand
GCGCATGCACGTTAAGATAGATAGCGTGCAGGGCCAACAATAGGTCTTGGCCCTACGGCATCTTTACTTATATTTAGCGGTAAACGTACCTAATTATGCACATAGCGTTTATCGACTACCTCATTATTGGCGCATTTTTACTCGTAATTCTCGGAATAGGGCTTTACACTTCGCGATCAGCCTCTAAAAACACTTCAGAATTTTTCCTTTCGGGGCGCAGCATGCCCTGGTGGTTGCTCGGATTCTCTATGGTGGCCACCACCTTCTCTACAGACACGCCTAACCTGGTGACTGATATCGTTCGAGATCAGGGGGTAGCGGGCAACTGGGTTTGGTGGGCCTTTCTGCTCACGGGGCTACTAACGGTTTTTGTGTTTGCACGACTGTGGCGCAAAAGTGGAGTTGATACAGACATGGGCTTTTACGAGCTGCGTTATTCGGGTAAGCCTGCGGCTTTTTTGCACGAATTTAGGGCGGTTTACCTTGGCTTAATATTTAATGTCTTGGCCATGTCAGGGGTGACCCTTGCGGCTATTAAGATAGGGCAAGTGATGCTAGGCATTAATCCGGTCACCATCGTGGTGGTTGCGGGTCTAGTTACCGTATTTTTCAGCGCACTTGGCGGATTCAAAGGAGTTATCTATACCGATTTCATCTTGTTTATCGCGGCCATGGGCGGATCGATTGGTGCGGCCTATTTCATCGTCAATCAGCCCGACATCGGAGGGCTGCACGCTCTTATAACCCATGAAAATGTGGCGCCTAAACTGGGTATGATTCCCAGCTTTGACAATACTGAAGCGGTGATTCTGCTACTCATTATTCCGCTTGCCATTCAGTGGTGGAGTAGCTGGTATCCCGGAGCAGAACCCGGAGGTGGCGGATACGTCGCACAGCGCATGCTCGCAGCAAAAAATGAAGGACACGCAGTTGGCGCAACCTTTTTCTTCAATATCATGCATTACGCGTTTAGACCATGGCCCTGGATTTTGGTGGCTTTGGCCTCGTTGATCCGCTACCCTGACATTGCAGCCATAGCAGCAGCATTTCCTGCCGTTGAGGCCGGAAAGCTCGGCAACGATTTGGCTTATTCTGCTATGCTTACCCAATTGCCCGCCGGACTCTTAGGTCTAGTCTTGGCTTCACTAGGAGCGGCCTATATTTCTACGCTTTCAAGTCACCTCAACTGGGGAGCTTCTTACTTGGTATACGATGTGTACGCCAAGCGCCGACCTAACGCCTCAGAAAAATCAAAAGTGCGCATGGGTCAGCTGGCTACTTTGTTGCTCATGGCGCTAAGCGGATTTGTGGCGCTTCAGCTTCAAAACGCCAAGCAACTCTTCGACGTTATACTCATGTTCGGAGCTGGAACCGGTTTACTTTTCATGATGCGTTGGTTCTGGTGGCGCATTAACGCCTGGTCAGAGATTAGCGCCATGGTGGTTTCTGGAGTAGTCTCCATACTTCTGGCTTTCACCGATTTGGGACCAGCCCTGTTCGGCCCAGAGGGCTTGATGCCTGGGTATATGCAGTATCCGTTCATTGTCTTTTTCACCACGGCCACTTGGCTCATCGTAACTTTTTTAACCCCCGCCGAATCGGTAGATACGCTTAAAAAATTCGTAGATCAATTAGAACTTTCAGGCCCCGGGTGGAAAACCATCACCGACCGAAAAAGCACTGGAGTGCTGGCCAAGGGCGTAATGGCCATGCTGTACGGATGCGTACTGGTCTATTCTATGCTGTTTGCCACGGGTAACTTGCTTTACGAAAAATACACTAACGCCGCGCTTTTGGCCTTGTTGGCGATTGCCGCAGGCGTCCTTTTGAGCAAAGCAGTAAAAAAGACCCGATTTAGTTAGCCTGCTGCGTAAGGCGTGCCACGTATTTTCCGATGAGGTCAAACTCGAGATTCACACGCGTTCCGACCTTATAGGTGTTAAAACGGGTGTGTTCGTAGGTATAGGGAATAATGGCTACACTAAAGCTGTTGGTCTTTGAATCTACAACGGTAAGGGAGGTTCCGTCGACCGTGATCGAACCCTTTTCAATGGTGACCCATTGGGGATTTTTCTCATAGCTAAAGCTAAACCACCAGCTTCCGTCGCGCTCATCTACCGAGGCGCAAACCGCCGTGATGTCAACATGCCCTTGAACCAAATGCCCGTCTAGGCGCGCCCCTAATTTCATGGCTCGCTCTAGGTTGACCTTGTCACCAACAACCAGGTCGTTGAGGTTGGTTTTCTGAAGGGTCTCTTCGATGGCCGTTACCGTGTAATGCGTTGCCGATTGCGCCACCACCGTGAGGCAAACGCCGTTGTGTGCCACGCTTTGATCAACCTTAAGCTCGGCGGCAAGAGGGCTTTCAAGCTCAAGGTGAAGATTCGATTGTTCGCGACGCAGCGAATGAACGGTGGCCAAAGTTTCTATAATGCCTGTAAACATGTGAAGGGTCGAAATTTCAGTACCTTAGTACGGCGTTAAAATGAGTTATATGAAGCAACAAAACCCTGTAAAATTAGGTATTTCTGTCGGGGATCTTAACGGTATCGGATGCGAAGTTGCGCTCAAGAGCCTCCAAGATGCACGCATTTTAAGTAGCTGCACCCCTATATTTTTTGCTTCAACTAAAACCATAGCCTTCCAAAAGCAGGCCTTTGACCTTGATCTCAAGTTTCACGGCATAAAAAGCCTAGATCGGGTTGAGCATGGAAAAATTAACGTGCTTTCGGTTTTTGAAGACGATTTTGAAGTGGCTTTTGGTACGAGTAGCGCAGAAGCCGGAAGGCTAGCGGTAGCCTCGCTAGAGGCAGCGACCAAGGCGCTAAAAGAGGGTCAGATTGACGCGCTGGTCACCGCCCCCATTAACAAGAGCAACGTACAGTCAGAACGATTCAGCTTTCCAGGGCACACCGATTACCTGGCTAAGGAGTTGGGCGGAGAAGCACTGATGTTTATGATTTCTGAAGGATTGAGGGTGGGGCTGCTTACCGATCACATTGCCGTTTCTGAGGTCTCTAATGCCATAACCACTAAACGCATTCGCGACAAGGTAAAGACGATGAATCAATCGCTCATTCAAGACTTTGGCATTGTTCGTCCGCGTATCGCGCTTTTAGGCATCAATCCGCACAGCGGAGACGACGGCACCATCGGAAGCGAAGACGACACCATCATGAGGCCGGCTATTGCCTCTCTTTTTGAAGAGGGTATTTTAGCTTTTGGCCCGTATGCTGCCGATGGATTTTTTGGTTCGTCTACCTATACTCAATTCGACGGGGTGATCGCCGCCTATCACGACCAAGGGTTGGTAGCGTTCAAGACGCTGTCTTTTGGCCAAGGGGTCAATTATACCGCGGGCCTTTCTAGAGTGAGAACATCTCCTGATCACGGAACGGCCTACGCCATTGCTGGAAAGGGAGAGGCCGACCCCAGCTCATTTACTCAGGCCCTGTTTGCGGCGGTCGATATTTACAGAAGACGCACGGCCTATCAAGCCCTAGAGGCCAACAAGTTGAAGCCCAATCAAAAAAAAGCAGCTAAAGAGCACAACGCTTAACATTGTCGCTTTGATTTTTCTAATTTAGCAGTATATTTGCAGCCCTTATCTAAGGCTGTACGATTCAGATAATCATGAAGTTAAAGGAGTTTGATATTTCCTTTACAGGCCTGAAGCAAGGTAAACACGAGTTCGAGTTTGTGCTCGACGACACGCTCTTTGAATGGTTTGATTACAACGAGTTCAAAAATGTGGCTATCGTAGTTAAGGCGGTGCTCTTGAAGAATACCACCACTATGGAGCTCAGCTTGAAGTCAGAAGGCTCGGTTAGGGTCGATTGCGATCTGAGCAGTGAGCCTTTCGACATGCAGGTTAACGCGTCGTTAGATTTGCTGATCAAATTTGGCGAATCGTTTAATGATGAAGATGATGAGCTACTGATACTTCCGCACGGAGAGTTTCAGTTTAACATCGCCCAATACATTTACGAAATGATCGTGCTCGGTGCTCCTCAGAAAAGAGTTCACCCGGACGTTATTTCGGGCAAGTTGAAGTCAACGGCGCTTTCAAGGCTTGAAGAGCTCAGCCCAAAAGGCCCAGTTGAAGAAAAACCAAACAACGAAGATGGCGACCCTAGGTGGGACGCCCTAAAGAAATTATTGTAAAAGAGATTAATACGAATAGAAATGGCACATCCTAAGAGAAAAATATCGAAAACGCGCAGAGACAAACGTCGCACGCATTACAAAGCTGTTGCCCCTACCTTGGCTAAAGACGCCACAACAGGAGAGGTACACTTAATGCACCGCGCACATTGGCACGAAGGAAAACTCTATTACAGAGGTAAAGTACTTATTGACGCCGTAGTCGAAGAAGCATAACTTTCGTAACGAAGGCTATCTCAAAACTCTTGCCTAGATCAGCAAGAGTTTTTTTATGCGCTGAACTATAACGTATGGCAAAAACACGCGCTGCAATCACAGCTGTTGGGGCTTACCTGCCAAGCTCGGTGCTCGACAACAAAACACTCGAACAGATGGTCGATACCAACGACGAGTGGATTGTTTCTCGAACAGGGATCCAAGAGCGACGCATTCTCAAAGAGCCGGGGAGGGCTACAGCCTATATGGCCATTCAGGCCGCTCAAAATCTACTTGAAAAGACACGCCTATCAGCCGAAGATATCGAGCTGATTATCGTCGCTACGGCAACCGCAGATATGCCCGTCGTGGCTACGGCCGCTCAAGTGATCACTGCCCTTGGCGCCAAAAACGCCTTTGGCTACGATTTACAGGCCGCTTGTTCTGGATTTTTATACGGATTGTCTACTGCCTCGGCCTATATCGAGAGTGGCCGCTACCAAAAAGTGTTATTGATAGGAGCCGACATGATGTCGTCTATAGTCGATTACGAAGACCGCACTACCTGTATTCTATTTGGTGACGGGGCGGGAGCTGTTTTGCTAGAACCTAATAGCGAAGGCAACGGATACATAGACGAATACTTGCGCAGCGATGGGGTGGGTAAATTGCATTTAGGAATCGCCGCAGGGGGGTCGCTGTTACCCGCCTCTACAGATACGGTTGCCGAAAAGAAACACTATATTTATCAAGACGGACAGGTTGTTTTTAAGTTTGCTGTCACCCATATGGCTGACGCAGCAGAGCAGATTATGCTTCGCAACCAGTTGACCAATTCTGAGGTGAGCTATTTAGTCTCACACCAGGCAAATAAGCGCATTATTGATGCAACGGCAAAGCGCATGGGAATTGTTGAAGAAAAGGTCTTAATGAACATAGAGCGTTATGGAAATACAACCGCGGCTACCATACCTTTGCTATTAAATGATTTTGAACACCTTTTTAAAAAAGGCGATAATATTGTAGTCTCAGCGTTCGGTGCAGGTTTTACCTGGGGCGCTGCACTACTTAAATGGGCGTACAATTCTAAAGACTAAAACAACTTACATGGATATTAAAGAAATTCAGAGTCTCATACGATTCGTTGCTAAGTCAGGGGCTAGTGAGGTTAGCCTTGAAATGGAAGATGTGAAGATCACCATTAAAACGACCCCTGAGAGCACGGCTACGTCAGAAATGGCTGTGGTTCATCAAGTGCCCGTGGCCCAACCCACAGCAGCTATGATGCCAGCGGTTGCTCCAGCTGCTTCTGCGGCGCCAGTGGCCAATGCTGAAACAGCGGCTCAAGACGACGACAGCAAGTACACGGTGATTAAGTCACCCATTATTGGAACCTTTTACCGCAAGCCGTCTCCTGATAAACCCAATTTTGTGGAGATCGGTTCTTCAGTTAATGTGGGCGATACGCTTTGCGTAATTGAAGCCATGAAATTGTTCAACGATATTGAATCGGAGATTTCGGGTAAAATCGTGAAGATTTTGGTAGAAGATTCGAGCCCTGTAGAATTTGATCAGCCGCTCTTCTTGGTTGATCCGTCTTAATCCAGATCAGCATGTTTAAAAAGATATTAGTCGCTAATCGCGGAGAAATTGCGCTTCGAGTTATTCGAACCTGCAAAGAGATGGGCATAAAAACGGTGGCCGTCTATTCTAAGGCAGACGAAGAAAGCCTTCATGTGCGCTTCGCTGATGAGGCGGTCTGTATCGGTCCTGCACCTAGTAGCGAGTCGTATCTCAAGATTCCAAATATCATTGCAGCAGCCGAAATCACCAATGCCGACGCTATACACCCAGGCTATGGATTCTTGTCTGAGAACGCCAAGTTTTCAAAGATTTGTGCCGAACACGCTATAAAATTTATTGGCGCTTCCCCAGAGCACATAGAACGAATGGGCGACAAAGCCAGTGCTAAAAAAACAATGATTGAGGCGGGGGTTCCTACGATCCCAGGCTCAGAAGGACTGCTTAAAGACTTAGCCGACGCCAAGAAGGTAGCCAAGAAAATGGGCTATCCGGTGATGATCAAGGCCACTGCAGGAGGCGGAGGAAAGGGCATGCGTGCCATTCATAACGAAGAACAATTAGAGGCTCAATTTGCGGGAGCCGTTCAAGAGGCCGTGGCTTCTTTTGGCAACGGCGGAATGTATATGGAAAAGCTCATTCTAGAGCCCCGTCACATTGAGATACAAATTGTCGGTGATCAGTACGGAAGAGCTTGCCATCTATCTGAACGGGATTGCTCTATTCAGCGACGTCACCAGAAGTTGACCGAAGAAACGCCGTCTCCATTTATGACCGATAAACTGCGCAAAAAGATGGGTGAGGCAGCCATTAAGGCGGCTGAGTTCATCGGATACGAGGGCGCCGGAACGGTTGAATTCTTGGTGGACAAAGACCGCAACTTCTATTTCATGGAAATGAACACGCGTATTCAGGTTGAGCACCCCATTACCGAGCAGGTAATTGATTTTGACCTAATTCGCGAACAAATTTTAGTGGCCGCGGGCGAGAAGATTTCAGGCAAAAACTACGAACCACAGCTGCATTCAATCGAATGCCGCATCAATGCGGAGGATCCGTATAATGGATTTAGACCTTCTCCGGGTAGAATCACCACATTGCACATGCCTGGAGGCCACGGAGTGCGTCTAGACACCCATGTGTACAGTGGCTACGTTATTCCGCCAAACTACGATTCTATGATCGCCAAGTTGATTACTACGGCACGCACGCGCGAAGAGGCCATTAGCAAGATGAAGCGGGCGTTAGATGAATTTGTGATCGAAGGGGTGCAAACTACCATTCCCTTTCACAGGCAACTCATGGATCATCCAGACTATATAGCGGGTAATTACACCACCAAGTTTATGGAGAGCTTTGAGATGGAGCCCCTAAGTGAATAAAAAAAGCCCGGCATTCGCCGGGCTTTTTTGTTATCAGTAGTAGTTGAAGAGCTTATCCCTTAGCTACTGCTCCTAGGTATTCGCGATTCATGCGCGCGATGTTCTCTAAAGAGATTCCTTTTGGGCATTCAATTTCGCATGCGCCTGTGTTGGTGCAGTTTCCAAACCCTTCAAGGTCCATCTGTTTTACCATGTTTAATACGCGCGTGTTGGCCTCAACCCGGCCTTGCGGAAGCAGGGCGTATTGCGAAACCTTAGCTGAGGTGAATAGCATGGCACTGGCATTTTTACAGGCGGCCACACAGGCTCCGCAGCCGATGCAGGTTGCTGCGTTAAACGAAGCATCTGCACTTTCTTTTTCGATCGGAATGGCATTGGCGTCTACCGGGCGGCCAGAGGTGTTCACCGATATGTAGCCTCCTGACTGTTGAATACGGTCAAAGGCAGATCGATCGACGATAAGGTCTTTGATGACCGGAAAGGCTTTTGCTCTGAAGGGCTCAATGGTTATGCTGTCGCCGTCTTTAAAGCTTCTCATGTGAAGCTGACAGGTGGTGGTTAGTTTTTGAGGCCCGTGGGGTTTTCCGTTAATGACCATTGAGCACATTCCGCAAATTCCCTCGCGGCAGTCGTGGTCGAATTCAACGGGCTCTTTTCCTTGGTCGATGAGTGACTCGTTGAGCACATCGAGCATTTCGAGAAAAGACATGTCGGGTTCTATATGATCAAGATCATACGATTCAAAATACCCTTTTGATTGGGCATTCTGTTGACGCCAAACTTTCAAGTGAATTTTCATAGCCTTATTTGTAAGATCGTGTTTTCAGTTCAATGTTTTCATAAACGAGCTCCTCTTTGTGAAGCACGGCGTCTTTAGGTTCTCCCTTGAACTCCCATGCGGCAACGTAGCGGTAGTTTTCGTCGTCTCTAAGCGCTTCTCCGTCTTCGGTCTGGTACTCTTCTCTGAAGTGTCCGCCACACGATTCGTTTCGGTTCAGGGCGTCTACGGCAAACAGTTCTCCTAGTTCTAAGAAGTCAGCCACTCTTCCGGCTTTTTCAAGCTCTTGGTTTTTGGTGTCTACCGACCCAGGAATACGCACATTTTCGTAGAAATCTTTGCGAAGCGCAGCGATCTCGTCAATGGCCTCTTGCAGCTCTTTTGCGTTGCGAGACATTCCGCATTTGTTCCACATGATTTTACCCAGTTTTTTGTGGTAATAATCAACCGAGTGCGTGCCTGATCCAGACATGAGGCGCTCTAGCTTTTCTCTGACGGCCTTTTCTGCCTCGTCAAACTCGGCGCTCTGAGTGTCGATAGCTCCGGTTTGAATGTCGTCTGCCAGGTAGTCTCCGATCGTGTACGGAAGCACAAAATAACCGTCGGCTAATCCTTGCATGAGCGCAGAGGCACCTAGGCGGTTGGCTCCGTGATCGCTGAAGTTAGCCTCTCCCGCGGCGTAGCATCCCGGAATGGTGGTCATCAGGTTGTAGTCGACCCATAGCCCACCCATAGCGTAGTGAACGGCCGGGTAGATCTTCATCGGCGTCTTATACGGATTCTCGTCGGCTATTTTCTCGTACATCTGAAAGAGGTTTCCGTATTTGGCCTCGACGATTTTCTCTCCTAGCGCTCTGACCGTTTTGTCATCAGCGTCTTTGAGCCCTGAAGTGTTCGCCTTTTCGCGTCCGTAGCGCATGATAGCCGAATCGAAGTCAAGATACACGGCCTCTCCGGTTTTGTTCACGCCGTGACCCGCATCGCAGCGCTCTTTAGCGGCTCTTGAGGCCACGTCACGAGGCACGAGGTTTCCGAA
>JADHLU010000029.1 GCA_016780435.1 Flavobacteriaceae bacterium | reverse complement strand
ACTATAGCCAGTCGATTTCTTCTACCCGCAGCCCTTATTTTAATGACCTTAAGCATTGACCTCAAGGCGATCATTGGTCTGGGATCAAAGGCCCTAATTCTTTTCTTCACCGCTACTATTGGTATTGTTTTAGGCGGACCGATCGCGCTTTTTATCGTCACTCTTTTTGAACCTTCGATCTTAGAATTACAAGGAGCTCAAGAGTTGTGGAAAGGATTGGCCACCATCGCCGGAAGCTGGATCGGAGGCGGAGCCAACCAAGCAACCATGTTAGAGGTTTTTGAATACGACAGAAGTCTCTACGGTGCGATGGTACTAGTCGATATCCTTGTTGCAAACCTGTGGTTAGCCATCCTTATGATCAGCACCTCAAAGAAAAGGGGCATCGATCGGTGGTTAAAGGCCGACACATCGGCTATAGAGACCCTTCAAAAAAATGTAGAGCACTACCAAGCACAGACCGCCAGGCTAACCACTCAGCCTGACCTTATCGCCCTTTTTGCCATTGCCTTTGGAGGGGTGGGTATTGCGCATGTTTCAGCCCCACAGATCGTAAAGTTATTGGTAAACTTGATTCCGTCGCTTAGCGATCCAGGGCATCTTCTCACCTCATTGACTTCAGAGTTTTTGTGGATGGTAGTAGTCGCAACACTTATTGGAATTGGAGCATCGTTTACCCGACTTAAACGCTACGAGGGCATCGGAGCGAGTAAAATGGGAAGTGTGTTCATCTATATATTGGTGGCCACCATTGGCATGCAAATGAACCTACTAGAGGCCATTAATCATCCTGAGCTTTTTGCTATTGGACTCATCTGGATTAGTTTTCACGCGCTGTTACTTATTCTAGTGGCCAAACTCATCAAAGCTCCCTTATTCTTTCTTGCCGTTAGCAGTCAGGCCAATGTAGGGGGAGCCGCCTCAGCACCAATAATCGCTGCCGAATTTCACCCGGCCTTGGCTTCGGTAGGTATTCTTTTGGCGGTCTTGGGCTATGTCGTAGGAACCGTAGGTGCTTATTTATGCGCCTTGCTGATGCAGACAATTAGTTTATAACTATTTTTAGCCAAATTTTAGATTGATGATGAAGCGAAACGCTATACTGCTATCGGCCGCTGTTCTTGCGCTCTTAGTTTCTTGCT
Organism: Flavobacteriaceae bacterium; assembly: GCA_016780435.1. Next base: position 8,033 of record JADHLU010000029.1, on the reverse strand, counting down.
CGACGGCAACAACCAGAAACAGCACCATTGAGGTGAACATAGCCGGTCTCAAAAAAGGCAAAATTTACCTAGAACAGATAGTTGACAGTACACTGATAGTTCTTGACTCAGTGCGCATTTCTCGCGAAGAAACCCATACGCTGTCGCTTGACCTAGCTCATCCGGAGTTTTTGATCGTGCGTCTAGAAAAAGAAGACTTCAATCCCTTTAACGATCGTATAAACGTGTTTGCCGATCCAGGGAAAACGACCATTACCACCACACTTGAGGGTTTTGAAAAAGACGCTAAAATCGTTTCGGGCATTCACCAAAAAGAATTTGAGACCATAAGCAAAATGCTAAGCGATTTCGATACCAAATCGCTTTTGTTATACCAGCTCTCTCAAGAAAAGGAATATCTATTTCCAGAGCGCCAAGATTCGCTCATTAGCGTTGCCCGAACCAACGAAATCAGACGATACCAATACCTAGTGAACTACGCGCTGAATAACCCCGACAACTATTTGACTCCGTTTGTGATCGTAGAGCAAGGAGATTTTTTACAGCAAAAATGGAAGGATTCTATTTACAACTTGTTGTCGGAAAACGTAAAATCTTCTACTTACGGAAAACAACTAGCCCAACAGCTAGAGCCTTAAGACTGCAGAGATTCTATTTCGTTTTGAATAGCCTCAGTCTTTTCAGTTAGGTAAGTGCGGATCTTGGAGAAGTGCTCTTTTTTTAGCTCCACTTCTTTATCGTTAACGAGTTCAATAAGCTCATCGTATACTTGAATGCATCGGTCGATGAGTTTATTACCCTCTTCAGAATTGATCTTTTGAGTACTGGCTTCCCAGTGGTAGACTTGTTCTATAAGGTCGCCCAAAACATAATTGATCTCTTTTTTGAGCAGTTTAATACTTGCCATATTCTTTAATTACTTTACGAACAAGTTAAACAAAAACCTCTAAGAGCCTACAAGAAAATGTCTCGATTGCGATTTTTTTGCAACAAGCGGGCAACATCAGCGTAGTTCCTAATGAAGCCTCTACCCTAATTTCGGGCATGGCGAGATCGTAGATAACGGCACTTCCTTCAACCACTATGTAAATCACAAAACTGTCTAGAGACTCTAAATCAATGACTTCACTTGTAAAAAGTGAAATTTCATTCGTCTTAAAATAAGAGGTTCGTGCAAGGGAACGGGCTTTTAATGGATGCGCTTCGAGAACCTCTGCCTGTAACTTGTAAGTAGACTTAGCGTCAAAATTTAAGGCATCTAGTGCTAAGTCGGTGTGTAATTCTCTTGTATTTCCGTCGGAGTCTTTGCGATTGAAGTCGTATACCCTGTAGGTTACATCGCTGGTCTGCTGTATTTCGGCCAACACTATTCCGGCCCCAATGGCGTGAATGGTGCCTGTTTCAATATAAAAGGCATCGGTTTTAGCGACCGGATGATAAGCTAATAAGTCGGTTAAACGATTTTTATGGAGGTAATCGGTGTAGATCTCGCGATCAATGTCTTCCTTAAAACCCATAATCAACTTCGCCTCTTTCTCGGCCTCTAGAATGTACCACATTTCATTCTTACCAAAACTGTTGTGGCGCTTCTGGGCCAACTCGTCTGAAGGGTGAACCTGTATCGACAAATCGAGACGTGCATCTAAAAATTTGATCAGAATGGGAAAGGCCTTTCCAAAACGTTCAATCACCGAATCGCCGAGAAAGTCACGATCAAATTCATCAATCAGATCAGTCAACAGCCTTTTTTGGTAGGGCCCATTAGTAACCGTTGACACATCGCCATTCACGCCAGAAATCTCCCAACTCTCGCCTATGCGATCCGAGGTGATCTTTTTTCCGAGCACATGTCTCAGTCGTTCACCTCCCCAAATACGTTCTTTAAAGATCGGATCAAATAAAAGAGGATACGACTGCATGGCTATCCGGTATAGGTCACGAAATTTCTTGGAGTCTCGTAGAGAACTACCTCGAGCTCTTGGCTCGAGTCAAGATGCGGCTTAAGCTTGTTGTAAATGACCACCGCGATATTCTCTGCTGTAGGGTTGAGTGTCTTAAATTCAGGTACCTCTACATTCAGATTTTTATGATCAAAGGCCTCTTCTACTTCGGCCTTAATGAGATCTTTAAGCACCTTCATGTCCATCACATAGCCCGTTACCGGATCGATATCGCCCGTAACACTGACAATGAGCTCGTAATTATGGCCGTGGTAATTCGGATTGTTACACAACCCAAAAACATCTTGATTCTGATCAAAATCCCATTGCGGATTGTACAGACGATGCGCCGCATTGAAATGGGCTTTTCTACTAACCTTTACGCGCATAAACCTCGTTTTTTAAATGGGTGTAAAACCGCTCAAAAATGATCTTGAACCAAACTGTGTAGCGCTCAGGTCGATCGGCGATATCCTGTTGAATATATTCTAGTGAACGGTATTGATAATCGGCCACTTCTTCTGGGTTGATGACGGGTAATTCATCGGAATAGCCCATGAGCACGTGATCGAACTCGTGCTCTGTAAGACCGTTGTCAAAGGGCGCCTTATAAATGAAACTAAATAGCTCTTTTAAAGGGACCTCAAAACCCATCTCTTCTCGTAATCTGCGCATGCCCGCCTCAATAGATTGCTCACCCTGACGCTGATGACTGCAGCAAGTGTTGGTCCAAAGAAGCGGAGAATGGTACTTATGTGCAGCACGCTGCTGCAGGAGTAATTCGCCCTTGGCATTCAAAATGAACACCGAAAATGCCCTGTGCAGCACAGCCTTTTCATGCGCCTCTAGCTTGGGCATAAGCCCAATGGCGCGGTCGTTTTCATCCACTAAGATGACGTGTTCTTCATTCATAGCTTGCATAAAATAAAGGTAGTACAATTAGTTCAGCTAATAAAAGTCACTGACAAGACAAGCGTCTGCATTCGGCTTACTTGACGATTAAAGCCTATTTTTGCCCCGAATTAAGTGCGACCCGTATACATGTCATTTACTGAAGAAATCAATAAACGCAGAACCTTTGGCATCATCTCTCACCCTGATGCTGGAAAGACCACGCTTACCGAAAAATTATTGCTTTACGGAGGAGCCATTCAAGAGGCCGGAGCCGTTAAAAACAACAAGATCAAAAAATCGGCGACCAGTGACTTTATGGAGATCGAGCGGCAACGGGGTATATCGGTAGCTACTTCAGTGCTAGCATTTACCTATAACAACACTAAGATCAACATATTAGACACCCCCGGTCACAAAGACTTCGCCGAAGACACCTTTAGAACACTCACAGCCGTTGACAGCGTAATTGTGGTGATCGATGTGGCCAAAGGGGTAGAAGAGCAGACCGAGAAGCTGGTAGAGGTCTGCCGTATGCGTAGTATTCCCATGATTGTCTTTATCAACAAGATGGATCGCGAGGGAAAAGACGCCTTTGATCTATTAGATGAGATTGAACAAAAACTAAATCTACATGTGACTCCGTTGAGCTTTCCTATCGGTATGGGATACGATTTTAAAGGAATCTATAACCTCTTCGAGCAAAACGTCAATCTGTTCACGTCTCAGAGCAAGCAACACAAAGGGGAGACTATTGCCATAAACGATGTCTCTGACCCGAAGCTCGACAGCCTGATAGGTGAAAAATCTGCTCAGACACTTAGAGAGAACCTCGAGTTGGTAGAGGGAGTATATCCGCCATTCTCTAGAGATGCCTATCTAAGCGGCGATCTGCAGCCGGTATTCTTCGGTTCGGCATTGACCAACTTTGGGGTGAGAGAATTGCTCGATTGCTTTGTGAGCATTGCTCCTACGCCAAGACCTAAAAAGGCCGACGAGCGAGAGGTAAGCCCTCTAGAAAAGGAGTTCAGCGGATTCGTCTTTAAGATTCATGCCAATATGGATCCGAAACACCGAGATCGCTTAGCCTTTGTGAAAATTGTCTCGGGTACCTTCGAACGCAACACCCCCTATTTGCACGTTCGGCTGCAGAAAAAATTGAAATTTTCGAGTCCGAATGCCTTTTTTGCAGAAAAAAAAGAGATTGTAGACGTCTCCTATCCCGGAGACATTGTTGGGCTGCACGACACGGGTAACTTCAAGATTGGAGACACCCTAACATCGGGAGAGACTTTACATTACAGAGGCATTCCTAATTTCTCTCCTGAACACTTTAGGTACATCAACAACGCTGATCCGATGAAGGCCAAGCAACTGTTCAAAGGAATTGATCAGCTAATGGATGAAGGAGTCGCACAGTTATTCACCCTCGAAATTAACGGCAGAAAAATCATTGGAACCGTAGGCGCCCTGCAATATGAGGTCATACAATACCGACTCGAACACGAGTATGGGGCTAAATGTTCTTACGAGAATTTTGCCGCCTACAAAGCGTGCTGGATAGATGAATCTACAGCTAAGCCCGATGAACTCAGCGAATTCAAGCGTGTCAAGCAGAAATTCTTAGCAAAAGACAAATCAGACCAGCTGGTGTTCCTAGCTGATTCACAGTTTTCGCTGCAAATGACGCAGCAGAAATATCCGTCTGTACAGTTTAGATTTACTTCAGAGAAGGTAGCGTAAACCGCTTAGGCCTCCCCTACAGGTCCGAAATTGATCGGTAAATTCTGGGGATGTTGTTCTTTGATGGCTCCGTTGTGCTTTTCAAAAGCGGCAATATTCTCCTCAAGGGCTCTTACAAAGCGCTTGGCATGCTCTGGGGTTAAGACTATTCGACTCTTAACACGAGCTTTGGGAGCACCAGGCATTACACTGATAAAGTCTACAACAAACTCAGAGGCTGAATGATTGATGACCGCCAAGTTCGCATACACTCCCTCGGCGGTTTTCTCATCAATTTCAATATTTAACGATTGCTCTTTGGCATCCATAGCTCAGTAGTGATTTAGGCCTTAAGCGCTTCTTCATCTACAAAGGTAGGCACCTTAGCTTCGTACTCATCTTTTGAACCAACAATGATGTGGTCGTATTCACGAAGACCCGTTCCTGCAGGAATTTTGTGCCCTACAATAACGTTTTCTTTCAACCCTTCAAGTGAATCTACCTTACCGCTAACGGCCGCTTCGTTGAGCACCTTAGTCGTCTCTTGGAAAGAGGCAGCAGAGATGAACGATTTGGTCTGCAGTGAAGCACGAGTGATTCCCTGAAGAATAGGTGTAGCGGTAGCAGCAACGGCATCACGAGCAGAAACAAGAGCCTTATCTTGACGCTTGAGCGATGAGTTTTCATCACGCAACTGACGAGCAGATATGATTTGGCCTGGCTTCAACGACTCTGATTCTCCGGCGTCTTCGACTACTTTCATTCCGAAAATCGCATCGTTCTCTCTGACAAAATCGTCTTTGTGAACAAGCTGATCTTCTAAGAATAAGGTGTCTCCAGCATCTTGAATCTGAACCTTGCGCATCATTTGACGCACAACGACCTCAAAGTGCTTATCGTTGATTTTTACCCCTTGCAAGCGATATACTTCTTGAATTTCATTCACCAGGTACTGCTGAACGGCAGATGGTCCTTTGATCGATAAGATATCGTCAGGAGTGATAGATCCGTCCGAAAGAGGCATACCCGCCTTCAAGTAATCGTTCTCTTGTACGAGGATTTGGTTCGATAATTTAACGAGGTACTTACGAGAATCACCGAGTTTAGACTCGACAATAATCTCTCTGTTTCCACGCTTGATCTTTCCGAATGACACTACTCCATCGATTTCAGAAACAATTGCCGGGTTAGATGGGTTACGCGCTTCGAACAGCTCAGTTACTCTTGGAAGACCCCCTGTAATATCTCCGGCTTTAGCCGACTTTCTTGGAATCTTAACCAATACTTTTCCTTCGCGAATCTCGTCGTTCTCATTAACCATAAGGTGAGAACCTACAGGAAGGTTGTAAGAACGAAGCGTATTACCCTTTTTGTCTTGAATTAACAGTGTAGGAATCAGTTTCTTATTTCTAGATTCTGAAATCACCTTTTCTTGGAATCCGGTCTGTTCATCAATTTCGACCTGGTAAGTTACCCCTTGCTCGATGTTTTCATAAGCTACCTTACCGGTAAACTCTGAAATGATCACACCGTTGTAAGGATCCCATTGGCAAATAACGTCACCTTTTTTAACCTTGTCGCCGTTTTTGATAAACAGCTGAGATCCGTAAGGAATGTTGTTAATGCTGAGAACCGCTTTGGTTTTGGGCTCAATGAGCTTCATCTCGGCAGTTCGCGAAATCACAATATTGGCCTTTTCACCGGTACTGCTCTCTCCTTCAACAACGCGCAAATCTTCGATTTCTGCAATACCGTCAAACTTGACAGTTAGTGTGCTGTCTTCTGAAACGTTACCGGCAATACCCCCTACGTGGAAGGTTCTCAGCGTAAGCTGGGTACCTGGCTCTCCAATCGATTGAGCAGCCACTACTCCGACGGCCTCACCTTTTTGAACCGGTTTGTTATTGGCTAGATTTCTACCGTAACACTTACCACAGATTCCCTTAGAAGCCTCGCAGGTAAGCGGAGAGCGAACCTCTACACGATCTACTGCAGATTGCTCTACTCTAATCGCATCGGCTTCAGAGATCTCTTGACCTGCACTCAACAGTAATTCACTGCTGATCGGATCGTATACGTCTCCTAGGCTAACGCGTCCTAAGATACGTTCACCAAGGGTTTCTACTATTTCTTCGTTTTTCTTGAGCGCTTCAACTTCAATACCTCTAAGTGTTCCGCAGTCTTCTTGGTTGATGATGACGTCTTGAGCTACATCGACTAATCGACGGGTGAGGTATCCAGCATCAGCTGTTTTCAATGCCGTATCGGCAAGACCCTTACGGGCACCGTGAGTAGAGATAAAGTACTCGAGAATAGAAAGCCCCTCTTTAAAGTTAGAAAGGATAGGGTTCTCGATGATTTCACCACCACCAGCGGTAGACTTCTTAGGCTTGGCCATAAGTCCGCGCATTCCGGTAAGCTGACGAATTTGCTCTTTCGATCCACGCGCACCAGAATCGAGCATCATGAACACTGAGTTGAAGCCCTGTTGGTCTTCACTAATGCGTTTCATGGCCAATTCGGTCAGCATGGCGTTGGTAGAGGTCCACACGTCAATTACCTGATTGTATCGCTCATTATTGGTGATGAGACCCATGTTATAGTTCATCATGATTCCATCAACCTGCTGATTCGCGTCGTCAATCATGACGGTTTTTTCGGCCGGAATAATGATATCTCCCAAGCTAAACGAAAGCCCACCTTTGAATGCGAATTCGTAGCCCATCTGCTTCATCCTATCCAAGAATTCAGCTGTACGTGGCACATCAGTTACCGCCAAAATCTGTCCGATAATGGTTCGCAGTGTCTTCTTGTTGAGCACCTGATTGATGTATCCGGCCTCTTCAGGAACCACATTGTTAAATAGCACCCGCCCGACGGTCGTTTCAATGATCTGAGGAACGAGTTCTCCAGCTTCATTGAAATCTTTAACGCGAATTTTGATAATCGCATTCAAGTTAACGCGCTTCTCGTTGAAGGCAATAACCACCTCCTCAGGAGAATAGAACGTAAGGCCTTCGCCAAGAACAGGATGCTCAGGAGTAGACTTTCTGGCTTTGGTCATGTAGTATAGACCCAAAACCATGTCCTGGGAAGGTACCGTAATTGGAGAACCGTTTGCCGGATTCAGGATGTTTTGAGAAGCCAGCATCAACAATTGGGCCTCTAGAATAGCTTCCGGACCCAATGGAAGGTGAACTGCCATTTGGTCTCCATCAAAGTCAGCATTAAATGCCGTACAAGCTAATGGGTGTAGACGAATCGCCTTACCTTCAATCAGCTTTGGCTGAAAGGCTTGGATACCCAAACGGTGAAGTGTGGGGGCTCGGTTTAGCAATACTGGATGCCCTTTGATCACGTTCTCGAGAATATCCCAAACAACAGGCTCTTTTTTATCTATAATTTTCTTGGCTGATTTTACGGTTTTCACAATACCCCGCTCGATCAGTTTTCGAATAATAAACGGTTTGTATAACTCGG
>JADHLU010000028.1 GCA_016780435.1 Flavobacteriaceae bacterium | reverse complement strand
GACCTGAAACTCACCGGATGCAGCAGCACGAGTTTCTCAGGTGTTTTCATCAGCCTATTGAGGCTCAACTTTCTAAGCTCATTCAGCCCTATGCCTATGTATTCATTGGGTCTCAGCGACACTATACCTTCTTTTAAGGTGTTTTCAAATGGATAGATAACCACAGAATCTGTGAAGGCCGGAGCCCTGCTGCCGAAGGGCTTGCGCGTGTGCAGGTGCTCGGCCAAGAAGTTGTTGAGTTCGAGATACCCGTTTTCATTGAGTGCAATGCCCACAAATTGACAGCATGTGCGGTTTCTAAAGTCTATGCCCACCACGGCCTTCACCTTTTTTTCTTGGGCGTATCTCAGAAAAGAAAGCACCCCAGAAGTGGTGTTGATGTCTGTTAGCCCGACGCTGTCGTAGCCCTTCTCTAGGGCAAGGTCTACTAGGGCCTCTTCTGAGAAGGTGCCGTACCTCAGGCTGTAATAGCTGTGACCGTTGAGCAGCATGGGTTAGTATTTTCGATGGGCGAGTACTATGGGCGGCTTTCCGTTGAACGGATTGTCTATGCGGCCAATGGTCTTGGCGTTCATTCCAGAGGCCCTAATCACACTGCGGTCGCCGTACTTTAATCGGATCTTGTCAAGGGCCTGGTACAATCGGGTCTGGGCCTCGGTGTCTTGAAAGAGATCGATTTGGTAATTTCCGGCTACCAGATGGCTAAATCGTATACCGATTAAACGCACTCTAAGTCGTCTCTGGTAGAGCGCCTTAAAGAGTTCGAGTACTTTAGGGATCAGATCGTGATCTGCGCTAGTGTATGCGATGCGCGCCTGTTTGGCATGTGTCTCAAAATCGGCATAGCGTATTTTCACACTGATGCAGGCGGTTAATTTATTGCCTCTGCGCAACTGAAAGGCCAGATTCTCGGTCATGGCCACCAGCAGCGATTTTAAGAGTACGAGGTCTATGGTGTCGCGATCAAAGGTGCGCTCTGTAGATATCGATTTGCGTTCGCTGTACGGAATCACGGGACTGCTGTCTACGCCTTGCGCTCTGTTCCAAAGCAGCTGACCGTTTTTTCCGAGTGTGCTGATCATAAGCTGTTCAGGAAGCTGCTGCAGGTCGTGTATGTGTCTGATGCCGAGCCTTCTCAGCAATTGCTCGGTTTTGGCCCCCACCATGGGCATCTTCTGAATAGGCAGCGGAGCCAGAAAGTATTTTTCGTAGCCCTGATCGACTTTTAGTTGGTTGTTGGGCTTGGCCTCTCCTGTGGCCACCTTTGAGACCAGCTTGCTTGTCGATAGCCCAAAGGAGAGCGGAAGGCCACTCTCTTTGATGACCTTTTGCCGCAGTTCGCTAGCGAACTTATAGCTGCCAAAAAAATGATCTAGACCGCTTAGGTCGGCATAGAATTCGTCTATGCTCGATTTCTCAAAAACGGGCACTTCTTGCTGAACGATTTCAGTAATGAGATCGGAGTATTTGCTGTAAATACCTGCATTGCCTCTGATTACTAAGGCTTCTGGACAGAGCTGACGTGCGAGCTTCATGGGCATTCCAGAATGCACGCCAAACCCCCTTGTTTCATAGCTGCACGCGGCTACCACGCCCCGGTCTCCGATGCCCCCTACAAGCAAGGGTCTGTGCATCAGGCTGCGATCGAGTAGCCGCTCTACCGAGACAAAAAAACTGTCGAGATCTAGATGTAAAATGCTTCGTTCCAAGACGCTTAAAAAGGGAGATTAAAAATATGGAATAATTCCGCTTAAAAAGGAATAATTCCATAAAAAATAAAAAAGATTTAATAGTGCTAATGACGTATCTTTACAGCGTTGTGTTGTGCAGTTTAAACTGCACGCTAAGAGCGGCTTCGCTAGTTCGATGCTGACCTTTGAAAGGCTTTCCTTAGGGGAGGCTTTTTTCGTTTATACCCCTTCGCACCGCCACTAAATGCCGTATTTTTAAGCTTTAAACACTCAGCTATGTCACTTGCCCACTTCATTCGCAGCCGTAGAAGCGTGCATCCGCCCGCCTATAACAACAAGCCCATTGCTGCAGAAGATATCACCGCCATATTAGAAGCTGCCCGCTGGGCACCGACCCACAAAAAAACGCAGCCTTGGAGGTTTGTAGTCATTCGTTCAGACGCCCGTGCACGACTGGCTGATGCGATCGGAGAAGCCTACACGGCCCACACAGAGAAGTTTAGCGAGATCACCTTCGACAAGCTGAGGGGTAACGCCCTCAAATCACAGGTGGCCATTGCCATTTGCATGCAGCGCGACCCTAAAGAGTCACTGCCAGAATGGGAAGAAATTGCCGCGGTGGGTATGGCTGTTCAAAACTTATGGTTGGCCAGCCACGAAAAAAACATAGGCGGATACTGGAGCTCACCAGGCGTAATCGCCCACCTTGGCCCCTTTTTACAGCTTGAAGAAAACCAGCGCTGCCTGGGGCTCTTTTACATGGGGTATTACGACGAGGCTCCAAGAGACTCTGAGCGCTTGCCGCTTGACGAGGTAGTGCGCTATTTCGATCACTAATTCGGTACCTTCGCTACTGTGGCATCATCAAAAATCATCTTAGGAATAGACCCGGGCACCACCATTATGGGTTTCGGACTGATTGAAGTCAGGGGATCCGAGATGCATTTTTTGCAGATGAACGAGCTGCTGTTGCAGAAAATCGCAGATCCGTACGTGAAGCTTAAGATGATTTACGAGCGAACAATAGAGCTGATCGATCACTACCACCCTGACGAGATGGCTCTTGAGGCGCCTTTTTTCGGAAAAAACGTGCAGTCTATGCTCAAACTCGGAAGGGCCCAAGGGGTGGCCATGGCGGCCGGATTATCCCGGCAAGTTCCAGTTACCGAGTACCTTCCTAAAAAAATAAAGATGGCTATCACGGGTAATGGAAATGCCTCCAAAGAGCAGGTGGCCAAGATGCTCCAAAGCATGCTCGGGCTCAAGGAGCTTCCAAAAAACTTAGATGCCACCGATGGTTTAGCCGCGGCGGTTTGCCACTTTTACAATGCGGGTAAGCCCGATTCGGTAAAGGCCTACCATTCGTGGTCTAGCTTTGTCTCTCAGAATAAAGACCGCATCTCTTAGATATGGCTGGTTTTTACCTACACATTCCGTTTTGCAGAAAGGCCTGTCACTACTGTGATTTTCATTTTTCCACTCAACTCAGTAAGATAGATGATATGGTAGTGGCCATGAAGCAAGAGGTTGAATCGAGAGCCTCTGACTGGAGTGATACGGTCTTCGAGACCATTTATTTAGGCGGAGGAACCCCTTCACTTCTGAGTATAGATCAGCTAGAGGAGCTCATTGATCACGCCTATGATAGGCTCGCCTTTTCTGCCGACCTGGAGTTTACTTTAGAGTGCAACCCCGAGGATATCACGGCCGAAAGGCTAAGCCAGTGGAAGACACTCGGCGTGAACAGACTGAGCATCGGAATTCAGTCTTTCGACGATCGATCGTTAAAGATGATGAATAGGGCCCACGACGCACGCACGGCCTTAACCGCTTTGGAGGCAGCGGTAATTCAGTTTGATCGGGTATCGGTTGATGTGATCTACGGTATCCCAGGCTTGAGTGATGCGCAATTAAGTCAAGACCTCAACCAGTTTATAGACCTAGGAGTAACCCATATTTCGGCCTACGCGCTTACCGTTGAGCCTAAGACTGCCTTGGATCGATTTATCAGAGACGGGCTCATTGCCCCAGTAGACGAGGAGCAGGCTGAGCGTCAATTTTTGCTCACATTAGATCAATTAACCGCCGCGCAGTTTTTGCATTACGAACTGTCAAACTTCACTAAGCCTGGGCACGAATCCCGCAATAATTCGGCTTATTGGCAGCGCAAACCCTATTTAGGCATTGGCCCCGCGGCTCATAGCTTTAAGGGAGACGAACGTCGGTGGAATGTGGCGAGTAATCCGAAGTACATCAAGGCCATGAACGAAGGGATACCGAATTACGGAAGCGAGATACTCAGCAAACGCGATCACTATAACGAATATGTTATGACTTCATTGCGCACGCATTGGGGTGTTTCGCTTGAGGTTTTGGCTCAGCGTTTCGGTCCATCTTACCGCGATTATTTTTCGATGATTAGCACTCCTTTTTTGCTCGACAACCTATTGTTCGAAGACGATGGCGCCATTAGGGCCACTCGAAAAGGAAAGTTTCTAATCGACGGTGTTTCTAGCGCGCTTTTTATGCTCGAACTAAAAGCGGCCAAAGAGTAAAGCTGACTTTACTGCCGACTGAGTTCGGTGTAATAGTGGTAGAAATAGGGTATAGTCTCTATTCCTTTGAGGTAATTCCAAATGCCAAAATGTTCGTTTGGAGAGTGAATAGCATCGCTGTCTAAACCGAACCCCATGAGTACTGATTTGACGCCCAGTATTTCTTCAAACAAGGCTACAATAGGAATACTTCCGCCCCCTCTTTGCGGCACCGGACTAGTGCCGAAGCTGCGCTCAATGGCCTTTTCAGCGGCCTTGTAGCCCAAGCTGTCGATAGGGGTGACATAGGGCTTTCCGCCGTGGTGAGGGGTTACCTTTACGGTGACTCCCGCAGATGCGATGGCCTCGAAATGGGTGGTGAACAGCTCGGTAATCTCGTGGTAATCTTGATCGGGAACTAGCCGCATCGATATTTTGGCATAGGCCTTTGACGGAAGCACGGTTTTGGCTCCTTCACCGGTGTATCCGCCCCAGATGCCATTGACATCTAAAGTCGGCCGAGTTGAGGCCCGCTCATTGGTGCTGTATCCGTGTTCTCCCTGAACGGCCTTTACGTTGAGGTGTGCGTTGTACTGCTCTTGGTCAAACGGAATCCTGGCCATAGCCTCACGCTCCTCGCTCGATAGCTCAATTACCTTGTCGTAGAAATGCGGAATAGTGATGCGCTGCTGATCGTCGTGTAAGGAGGCGATCATTTTTGAAAGTACATTGATCGGATTGGCTACTGCCCCTCCGTAAACTCCTGAATGCAGATCTCTGTTCGGACCAGTAACTTCGACCTCTACATAGCTCAATCCGCGCAATCCGGTCTGTATAGAAGGCAGCTCTTTGCTGATCATTCCGGTATCCGATATGAGAATGATATCACAGGCCAGCTTGTCGCGATGTGTCTGTAAGAATCCGGCTAGGTGCTCGCTTCCTACCTCTTCTTCACCCTCGATCATAAACTTTACGTTACAGGGCAGTTGATCTGTCTGAACCATGTATTCAAAGGCCTTTACATGCATGTAAAATTGTCCTTTGTCGTCGCAGGCGCCCCTGGCGAAAATCGCTCCTTCGGGGTGTATGTTTGTCTTTTTGATCACCGGTTCGAATGGCGGAGAGTCCCACAAATTCGTGGGGTCTGGGGGCTGAACGTCGTAGTGTCCGTAGACCAAAACTGTCGGAAGGCTGGGATCCTTGATTTTTTCACCGTAGACCACAGGGTATCCTGGGGTTTGAATGACCTCACAGGCGGTGCATCCGGCCTTTTCAAGTTGCTCTTTGGTGAAGGCCGCCGCACGGTGAACCTCTTTGCTGTAGCTGACGTCGGCGCTAACCGAGGCGATCTTCAAGAGTGCGACCAACTCTTCGATCATTTGGTCTTTATGCGTCTCAATATAAGGTCTAGGATCTTGCATCTAAATCACGGTTTTAAGCAGTACTCGAAATTACAAAACAAGAAATGGTTTGAGAGCTACAATTTTTCAAAAAATAAGGTATATTTGCCCTCTTTTAGTGAGAAGTCTGCGGGCGTGGTGGAATTGGTAGACACGCTAGACTTAGGATCTAGTGCCGCGAGGTGTGGGAGTTCGAGTCTCCCCGCCCGCACTAAACTTCTCAGCATCTCCTTTACTTTTTTAGCGTAAATAGTCCTCAATAAATGCGAGTATCCTTAGGGTTGCTCCGCCGTTTTTCTTGACGAATTCGCCGTTGATTTGCCCCATCTGTCTCATGAGTTCGGGCTGCTTGATGAAGTTTAATAGGGCTGATTCAAAGTCGTTGTAGTCGCTTAGGGCGAGCACTCCTCCACATTCAACTAGCGATTTTACCTCAGGAAAAGTCTCGTATTTGGGTCCGATCAGCACCGGAATACCTAGCGCCGCGGGTTCTAGTGTGTTGTGAAGACCGCTGTGAAATCCTCCGCCCACAAAGGCCACATCTGCGCTCTGATAGACCTGGTTGAGCAGTCCAATAGTGTCGATGACTAGCACTCTGCACTGCGCATTGGTTTCTTGGTCAGACCAAAGCGCGACCCTTTCGTTTATGGTCGTTTTGAGTTGGGCTATTCGGTTTAAAGAAGTTTTATGTGGCGCTATAATTACGCAAAAATGATCGTCTACATGCTCCCTTAAATACTGGGCGATGAGCACCTCTTCTTCGTGCCATGAGCTGCCCACAACTAAACAAAAACGACCGTTTTTAAAGGCCTCAATGACCTCTAATTGTTGCTCATTTTCGGCAAGTGTGATTACCTGATCAAAGCGGGTGTCACCGCTGAGTAGCGCCTTCTTCGAAGGAAGCATTTTCTGAGCCAGGGCCAACGAACGTTCATCTTGACACAGTAAGGCTTCAAACGAGTCGAGCAATTTTCGGCCAAAGGCGTACTGAAATAGAGGCTGCCCCTCATAAAATCGGGCAGCGATGAGAAAATGCTTGACCTTATTTCGCGTAAGGGCTCTCAGGTAATTTGGCCAAATTTCGTACTTCACAAACAGTGCGATTGTCGGTCGAACCTTGACTACAAAACGTTCAGCGTTAAACGGGGTGTCTAACGGAAGGTAACAGGCAGCGTCGGCAACCACCTTGTTTTTGACCACCTCATAGCCTGACGCTGAGAAAAAGGTGACTAGTAAATAGGGACTAGTCTCATGGTCTCTAATGGCTTTGAGCACAGGAACAGCTTGCTGGTATTCTCCTAATGAGGCCACGTGAACCCAAACCACCTTTTTGCCGTTTGGACGAAGCTCATCGAGTATCTTCCAGCTTTGTCTGTGGCCGTTTACCCAGTTGCGCAATTTAGGATTCACCAGGCCCAACAGTCGAATGCTCCACTCGGCTAATTGGGTTACAATGGCGTAAATTGCTGTCATCCGCTTGTTTTTGGCGAAGGTACAATCTTTAGGAAAGTGTGAATTGCTACCTTTGAATTTATATTCTTTTCTCATGAGTGAACATACAATTCAGATGGTAGATCTGGTAGGGCAATACGAAGAGCTTAAAGCCGAAATTCAGTCGGGTTTTGATCAGGTTCTCAGTTCGGCCTCATTTATCAACGGCCCCGCGGTTAAAAACTTTCAGACGGCTTTGGAAGCCTACCTCGGCGTCAAACATGTGATTCCGTGCGCCAACGGAACCGATGCCTTGCAAATCGCCATGATGGGGCTAGGTCTTAAGCCTGGCGATGAGGTTATTACCGCAGATTTTACCTTTGCCTCAACGGTAGAGGTGATCGCCTTGCTCGGTTTGACCCCCGTTTTAGTAGATGTTAAGCACGACGATTTTACCATAGATGTAGACGCTATCGAGCGCGCAATTACGCCTAAAACTAAAGCTATTGTTCCCGTTCATCTCTTTGGGCAGTGCGCCGAAATGGATGCGATTATGGCCTTGGCCGACAAACACCATCTGTTTGTTATTGAAGACAATGCTCAGGCCATAGGAGCGCGCTATCACGATCCTTCAGGTAAACGCCCTATGGCCGGAACCATCGGTCACGTGGGTGCCACCTCATTTTTTCCTTCTAAAAACTTAGGGTGTTACGGAGACGGAGGAGCGCTTTTCACCAACGACGACGAGTTAGCCCATGTGCTTAGGGGTATAGTGAATCACGGAATGTACGAGCGCTACCATCACGATGTGGTAGGGGTGAACTCGAGACTAGACAGTTTGCAGGCGGTAGTTCTTAACGCTAAGTTGCCCAGGCTGAATGCGTACAGTGCTAAACGCCAAGAGGCAGCGCGAAAGTATACTGCTGCCCTTTCTGGTATATCAGGCCTTGAAACTCCGGTTACTGTTAGCGATTGTCAAGGCATTTGCAGCAACTGTACCTGCCATGTGTTTCACCAATACACCTTAAAGATTGAGGGTGACAGACGCGATAAGCTGGCTGCCCATTTGAGTGAAAAGGGTATTCCTTATGGCATCTACTATCCGATATCCTTGCACAGGCAAAAGGCATACCGCGACAAGCGTTACCGAGAAGAAGACTTTAGCGTGACCAACGCTTTATGCGCGTCGGTCATTTCGCTACCCATGCACACCGAATTAACCGATGCGCAGATTTCGCGCATAACCGATGAAATAAAAGCATGTCTGAAAGCCTAAAGATGAAGAAGGTACTAGTGACCGGAGGACTGGGCTATATTGGCTCACACACCGCTGTGGCGCTCATAGAATCGGGTTATGAAGTTATAATTATAGACGATCTTTCTAACGCCTCTATTGAGGTGCTATCGGGTATCGAGCGCATCACTGGTGTCTTACCCGAGTTTCACCAATTAGATCTGTGTGACGCGCATCAGCTTAGCTCTTTCTTTGAGCGACAGCCTGATCTCGCTCAGGTGATTCACTTTGCCGCTTCAAAGGCGGTCGGAGAAAGCGTGGAGCGCCCACTTCGTTACTATGAAAACAACCTAGTAGGGCTCATTAACCTGTTAAAAAATCTGCAGGGTAGAACTGAGGTGTCTGTGATCTTCAGTTCTTCGTGCACCGTTTACGGCCAAGCTGATCAGATGCCTATTACCGAGCAGGCCCCCATAAAGCCGGCAGAATCTCCTTATGGAAATACCAAGCAAATAGGCGAAGAGATACTGCACGATGTGGTCCATGCTGATCCGAATGTTTCGGTGGTGGCCTTGCGCTATTTCAATCCGATTGGTGCTCACGAGTCAGCTGAAATCGGAGAACTACCTATAGGGGTACCTCAAAACCTGGTGCCCTTTATCACTCAAACGGCTTACGGAATTCGCGAGCGGCTTTCGGTTTTTGGAAACGATTATCCGACCGCCGACGGCACCTGTATTAGAGACTACATTCATGTGGTTGACCTCGCAAACGCTCATGTTTCGGCTTTGGAGCGTTTGATACAGCGAAACCAAAAGCAGCGGTTTGAGGTATTCAATGTTGGCACGGGAAAAGGCAGCTCAGTGCTCGAGGTGATAAACAGTTTTGAACGCGTAACCGGGCAAGCTTTGCCCTATCACTTTGCCGAAAGGCGACCGGGTGACGTGGTTGAAGCCTACGCGGATACAACAC
>JADHLU010000027.1 GCA_016780435.1 Flavobacteriaceae bacterium | reverse complement strand
ACTTTTTTGGTTCCCTTTAATCCGCTAAGACGAATTCGATCTTCTGAGTTCCACAATCGCACTTCTAAATGTCCATGCTGATCTAGGTCATTTCGAACGCGTAGCTTAAACGTCGGCTGTGCTTGATCTATTTCTTGCGTATTCGGTTCATTAAAACGCGCCCTAAAGAGTGGTTTGGGAGTGCTCAAAGAACTCAGCAGCAGATCGCCCTCAAATTTAACGAGTTTGTATAGGGCTGAATAGACTTCCTTGGCGTTTTCTGCAACCAGCAGTCGCTCGATGGCCTCAAAATCGGTGAATCCAAAAGGCTCAAACAATAATCTTAAATGCACATCTAAGGGAGCTAACTGTAACAAGGCCTCAATGCGGTATGCCGAGTGTTCTTCAGATTCGCTAACCACCTCATTCTCCAGGCGCTTTCTGTAAGCCAGGTTGAGTGTTTTTTGCTCTTTAAACAATTGAAGGCTTCTCAAAAGTTGCTTCTTGCTGTGCGGGTTTCGCGCTTCCAAATCTACCAGCACTTGGTTTCGAACGAAGTTTCTTAAATAATCGTTTTTTAAGTTACTAGAGTCTTCTCTATAGTTCCACTCACGCATATGAGCGTAATCCACTAATTGTGCTTTGCTAAAGTTTTGCAGGGGCCTAATAATAGTTGACCGATCTGAGATGCCGCTTAAGCGGTTAAGAGACGCTCCAGAAAACACACTCATGATCATCCCCTCTATACTGTCATCTAGGTGATGGGCAGTGGCAATAACATCATAATTAAACTGCTCACATAACTGATCAAACCATTGGTAGCGGAAGTTTCGAGCCTCTTCTTGAATGCTTTTAGCGGTGTTGAGTTGAACATTTTTAGTGTAAACCTCTACACCTAAATCAGTAGCCAAAGCACAGACAAACTCAGCATCTTGAAGGCTTTCTTCTCCGCGCAAACCATAATTAACATGGGCAATCGCAAAGTCGATTCCGCTGTCCTTAAAGGAATGGGCTAGTAAAACACTGTCAACTCCCCCACTACACGCGAGAAGGATTCGTTTATGGCGGTAAACGATCAAGGCCTCATTAAGGGCGGTTTCGAAATTGGTGAAATCAGCCACTATGCATGAAGAGCCCTGTTTTCTGTGGCCGCAAGGGCTGCTTCTTTAACGGCCTCAGCATAGGTAGGATGCGCGTGAGACATTCGCGCAATATCTTCAGCAGAAGCTCTGAATTCCATGGCCGTAACGGCCTCGGCAATAAGGTCGGCACAACGGGCTCCGATCATGTGAACACCTAGAACCTCGTCGGTCTTGGAATCAGCAAGAATTTTAATAAAACCGTGAATGTCTCCGCTGGCACGAGAACGCCCTAAGGCACGCATCGGAAATGAACCCGACTTGTAATCGATCCCAGCAGCTTTCAGCTGCTCTTCGGTTTGACCGACCGACGCCACTTCTGGCCAGGTGTAAACCACCGACGGAATTAAGTTGTAATTGATATGGGGCTTTTGACCGGCGATGATTTCAGCGATGAACACACCCTCCTCTTCAGCCTTGTGAGCGAGCATGGCTCCCTGTATAACATCTCCAATGGCATAAATATGCGGTTCAGCGGTCTGTAGCTGCTCATTTACAGCAATACGGCCTCTTTCATCTAGCTGAATGCCAGTATTTTCAAGACCTAAGCCTTCTGTATTGGCTACGCGTCCGACCGAAACCAGAGCGTAATCACCTTCAAGCTGAAGCAGCTCTTCTTTCTTCGAGAGTGCCTCTATCACAACTTGATTGCCCTTTCGTTCTACTTTTCGAACCGCATATGAAAGGTAGAATTGGATTCCTTGCTTTTTCAAGACCTTCATAAGCTCCTTTGAAAGCGCGACATCCATAGAGGTAATGATGCGATCGGCATATTCTACCACACTCACCTCTGCCCCAAGCCTTTTGTACACTTGGCCCAGTTCTAAACCGATCACTCCTCCACCAATTACCACTAAATGCTTTGGAATTTCCTTGAGTGCCAGGGCTTCGGTAGACGTGATAATGCGCTCTTTATCTAAAGATATAAACGAGAGGTTTCCGGGTTTTGAACCCGTAGCAACAATAAACTTATCGGCTGTATAGGTGGCCTCTTTTTGGTCGTCTTTAACAGTTAGGGTTTTGGCGTCTTTAAAGCTTCCAACTCCTCTAAGGACAGTGATTTTGTTCTTGTCCATTAAAAAGTCGATGCCCTTAACGGTTTGGTCCACTACCGATTGCTTTCTATCAATCATGGCCTTAAAGTCTAGGCTTACCCCACCTTGAATATGGATGCCGTGTTCTTGGCTATCGTGCATGATGGTTTCATAATGATGCGAAGAGTCTAAAAGAGCCTTTGACGGAATGCATCCGACATTGAGACAGGTGCCTCCCAAAGTGGATTCTTTCTCAACTATAGCCGTATTCATGCCAAGTTGTGCACAACGAATAGCAGCGACATAACCTCCAGGACCTGAACCAATAATAATCACATCAAACTTTTGCATAATATATCGTAATAAATGTCTTGCAAAATTAAGACGTTTTAGCCGTAAACGCTAGCAGCTGAAGATAAATGCGCAAACCAATAAATTGGCAGAAACAGCCTATTTGTCGTAATATCGTAGGATAATCTAAAACTAAATGACTCGTTCTAATCCCATACGTCTTCGAGAGGCTCTATTTCCACTAATAATGCTTGTCGCGATGCTGGCGGTCAATGTGTTTTATTTTAAAGACGCGAGTTTAGACGGATCGAATCAGTTTATTCTTTTGTTGGGGGGCGCGGTCGCTGCAATAGTAGGGTTTTCTAAGAAGGTCTCCTACGATCAGATGATGGATGCCGTTGCCGAAAACCTCAGGTCTACCTCTTCTGCCCTGTTGATTTTACTGATGGTTGGCGCCTTATCTGGAACCTGGTTGCTCAGTGGGGTCATACCGACCATGATTTATTACGGTATTCAGTTGCTCAATCCGAGCATCTTTTTGGTGGTCAGCGTAATCGTTTGTGCCTTGATTTCGGTAGCTACCGGAAGTTCTTGGACCACCTCTGCCACTGTAGGTATCGCTCTCATCGGCATCGGAAACGCCATGGGTATCCCCATGGGAATGACCGCAGGAGCTATACTTTCTGGAGCCTACTTTGGCGATAAAATGTCGCCGTTGAGCGACACTACCAACCTTGCGGCGGCCATGGCCGGAGCCGATTTGTTTACACACATACGCTACATGCTGTATACCACCGTGCCAACGCTCGTAATCACATTAATCGTTTTTACTATCATCAGCCTTCAAATAGAGCCAACAGCTATGGTACAAACCGATGCGCTACTGGGTGACATTAAAGCGGCTTTTAATATTTCTCCTTTTTTGTTTGCGGTTCCTCTTATCGTAATCGCTCTAATTGTTCGCAAGACACCTCCGCTAGCCGCCTTGCTTATCGGAACCTTGTTAGGCGCTGTCGCAGCACTAGTGGCTCAACCTTCGTTAGTGCTAAAGCTGAGTGGAATCGACCACTTCGCTTTTGAACCGGTTTACAAAATGCTACTCAATGCCATCACGGTAGATCTGGCCATCGAGAGTTCAAACAGCTTGCTAAATGAGCTGTTCACTTCGGGCGGAATGGCCGGAATGCTCGGAACGATTTGGCTCGTCATATGCGCCATGGTTTTTGGAGGTATTATGGAGGCCATAGGAGCGCTTAATAAAATAACCGAAGCCCTACTGCAGCTGTCTAAGTCGGTTTTTGGCTTGTTTGCCAGCACCGTTGGAAGCTGTATTGCACTAAACCTAACAGCTTCTGACCAATACCTCGCCATAGTAGTACCGGGAAAAATGTTTGCTAAAGCCTATGAAAAGAAGCAATTGGCACCTGAAAATCTAAGCCGAACCATTGAAGACTCCGGAACGGTCACCTCTGTGCTAATCCCATGGAACACCTGTGGAGCCTATCACAGCAGTGTTTTAGGCGTCCCTGTGTTTGACTATTTCATCTATGCGGTATTCAACTACGTCAGCCCTTTTATGACACTTATTTTTGCGGCATTCGCCATCAAAATAAGAAGATTGGCACCCTCAACTACTTAGTAAGTTCGCACCCTTCACCCTGTGTATTATTCGTAATTTAGCCGTCGATGAGCCGCACCACGAAAAAAACCGAAAAAGCCAATCCAAATAGAGCAAAATACCGCATCATTTTTGGGGCCTTTCTTTTTTTCGCAGGTTTAGCTAGCGCACTAGCTTGTTTATCGTTTCTCATGCACTGGAAATCTGATTTAAGCGCTGTGAATGCGCTCGGTGAATCAGCCATAGCCGTTGAAAATATATTTAAAAGTTTAGGGCTTTTTATCGGATACTTCCTTGTTTATAAAGGCTTTGGAATTTCAGGTACACTTGTTCCTGTACTCTTTTCAATCACTGGCTTCATTTTATTTTTCAACCTGAGTAAACGGCCACTGCTCAGCCTTTGGTCAACTGGACTATTTTGGATGCTATGGATCACTTTTCTTCTCTATCTCGTCTTAGACAAGGGATCTGTATATGCCGGAATTGTCGGTTATGAGATAGGCGAGTTCATCGAGCTGTATATCGGCCGCATCGGATTGTTGTTCTCGTTGCTATTTACAGGATTGGTCTACGCTGTAATTGCGCTAAAGTGGACCCCTTCACTAAGAGTAAGTCCCCTTCGCTTTCCCTCTATTTCACTCAAAAAATTTAGATTCAAGCGATTCAAATCTACACCACGTAAACCTTTGATTGTTGATGAATCAGATGAAGCTGAAGCGATCCAATCGCGAGAAGACGTTTCTTTAACTGACGAATCGATTGAAATAGACCTTTCAGACGAACCTTCCTTAAGCAGCGTCCAAGAAATCGAACAACCAGAAACTACCTTAAGCGACTCGGAGCCACAGGTCGCCTTCGAAATCGCAAGTACCGATGTAGATGAACTCGATAAGAAATCGACTAAGCTAGTAGAAGATTTTGGCGAATTCGATCCGACATTAGAGCTGAGCAACTACAAGGCGCCCCATATCGATCTCTTGGATAGTCATGGAATAGAACAGTCCCAAATTGAGATTGACAAAGAAGAGCTCGGAGCCAACAAGAATAGAATTGTCGACACCCTAAACAATTACAACATCGCCATAGAGCGCATCACCGCAACGGTAGGACCAACGGTGACACTCTATGAAATTGTGCCTGAGGCGGGCATCCGTATATCAAAAATCAAAAATCTCGAAGACGATATCGCCCTATCGCTTTCGGCATTGGGCATACGTATTATCGCCCCTATTCCTGGAAAGGGAACCATCGGAATCGAGGTCCCAAACAAACAGGCTACAGTGGTGAGTATGCGCTCAGTGATTGGCTCAAAGAAGTTCAGCAACGCCCCTTTTGACCTTCCCATTGCCTTCGGAAAAACCATTTCCAATGAAACCTTTGTAGTTGATTTGGCCAAGATGCCTCACCTGCTAATGGCCGGAGCCACGGGTCAAGGAAAAAGTGTGGGTCTAAATGCCGTGCTTACCTCGCTTCTCTACAAAAAGCATCCGGCTGAAATCAAATTTGTATTGGTAGATCCTAAAAAGGTCGAGCTCACGCTTTACAATAAAATTGAACGACACTTTTTAGCCAAGCTACCCAATGTAGAAGACGCTATTATCACCGACACCAAAAAGGTGATCAATACGCTTAATTCACTGTGCCTAGAAATGGATGACCGCTACGACCTGTTGAAGGCCGCCATGGTTCGCAACATAAAAGAGTACAACGCGAAATTTGTCAAGCGCAAACTAAACCCAAACGACGGGCACCGCTTCTTGCCTTATATCGTTTTAGTGATAGACGAATTTGCAGACCTCATAATGACTGCGGGTAAAGAGGTAGAAACTCCCATTGCCCGTTTAGCACAGCTAGCACGCGCTATTGGAATTCATTTAATCATTGCCACCCAGCGTCCATCGGTAAACGTAATTACCGGTATCATCAAGGCAAATTTTCCAGCGCGCCTGGCGTTTAGAGTGACCTCAAAAATCGACTCTCGTACCATATTAGACGCTTCTGGAGCAGAGCAATTGATCGGTAGAGGAGACATGCTTTTTACCCAGGGCAATGAGATGATACGTTTACAGTGTGCCTTTGTAGACACTCCAGAAGTAGAGAAGATTACCGATTACATAGGATCGCAACGTGCTTATGCTCAGGCCTATCTCCTTCCAGAATACGAAGCTGATGATGCGGGCGGAATGCTGAGCGATGATATCAACGATCGCGACCCGCTGTTTAAAGAGGCGGCAGAAATTGTCGTAGGTGCCCAGCAAGGATCAACATCACTTATTCAGCGAAAGATGAAAATCGGATACAACAGAGCGGGCAGAATAATAGACCAGTTAGAGGCCGCCGGTATTGTTGGGCCTTTCGAGGGCTCGCGCGCTCGGCAGGTCATGTTTAAAGATTTGAATAGCCTACAATCCTTTTTAGATAATCAATAGACACATGAGTAAAGCCAGAGAATTTGCCAAATTAGGGTTGTTCATGAGCCTAATGTTCTTCAACCTATCACTAAGCGCTCAACAAAACGATCCTGCGTCAGAAGCCGCTTTAGACAAGGTCTATTCAACCATGTCTGCTTATCCTCAGATCACGTTGACCTTTGATTACACACTGACCAATAAAGAGGCTCAGATTAACCAAAACACCTCGGGCAAGGTTTACATTCAAGAACCTAAGTACCGACTTGAATTGTTTGAGAGTGTTCAACTATTTGACGGATCCTTCACCTATAGTATAATTCCCGAAAACCTCGAAGTAGTTATCAGTGTGCCTAATCCGACTAATAACTCAGATGAAATAAACCCAAGTGAACTCTTTTCGTTTTACAAGGAGGGCTTTCGCATTGACAAAGGGAGGTCTATAACCGACGAGCTTATGGAAATCTTGCTTTTTCCTATCGATTCTAAAGCTGAAATCGAAAAGGTTTTCGTTCGCATAAACACAAAATCAAATCGCTTAGTTTCGCTAACACAAGTGGGGTTCAATAAGACTGAAACAACCATTAGCGTAACCGCATACGATACGGCCACAGCTGTAGACCCAAAGCTGTTTGCCTTTGATCGAAAGGCTTACGAAGCCAGTGGGTATTACATTATTGATTAATCGCATATGCGCATCTTAGATCGATACATTCTCAGCCAGTTTGCGCGCACCTTTTTTAGCGTTTTTGTGATTGTATTGTTCATTTTTATCTTTCAAGCAATTTGGCTTTTTATCGATGAACTTGCTGGCAAGGATCTGGACATACAAATAATCGGCAAGTTTTTGCTGTATTACATGCCCACTATCATTGACGATGTGCTGCCCCTAGCCGTTCTAGTCACCTCTATTCTGACCTACGGCTCACTAGCTGAGCATTACGAGTTTGCGGCCATAAAGGCCTCTGGCGTTTCTTTTTTGCGGGCTATGAGAAGTACGTTTGTCTTTTCTGTGCTGCTAGGCATAGCCGCTTTCTTTGTGTCAAACAATCTTATTCCGGCATCCGAACAAAAGATCTTTAACCTGAGGCGAAATATCGCTAAGGTGAAGCCTTCCGCAGCCCTTGTCGAAGGAATCTTTACCGATATCGAGGGCACGAACATGAACATGAAGGTAAGGGAGAAATACGGAGAGAATGATCGCTACCTCAGAGATGTACTCATTCATCAAAAGGCTAAAAATCAGCAAAACACTATCGTTATAAGCGCTAAAGAAGGCGAGTTTATCAGCAATAAAGACTCCGAACTGCTCAAGTTAGTGTTGTACAACGGATATTATTACGAGGAGATTCTGCTTCAAAAACCTGAAGACATTAAGAAACAGCCTTTTGCTCGGGCATCCTTTGACACCTACATCAAGTTTATAGATCTTTCGAGCCTAGATGAGATTGACCTAGAAGAGCAATCGTCTATCACCACCGACAAAATGAAGCCTACTCGGCAGTTACTCAAAGACATTGATTCGCTGGCCAAAGACACACAAGAACAGTTAAAGCAATACTCAGACGCAACCATGCAACGTTTAGCAGCTACTTTTGTTTTAAAAGAGCGCAACCGAGAAGAGGAGACTCAACCCTATCACGAGCAGTGGATAGCCCCCTATTTTCCTGTGGTCGATAGAGACTCTCTCTACTTTCAGCAAACTGATGCCAACGAACTGCTGGCCGTACTGCCTACACAACAGCGTTCTAGTGCGATTCGTTCAGCTACCAATCAGCTCGACAATCTGCGAATCATCGCCTCTACCAAGTCTACCGAAATGGGTAAGCGATTTGAGTTTTACAACCGACACATCATTTCACTTCACAAAAAATTTGCGCTTGCGCTGTCGTGTGTGCTTCTATTCTTTGTCGGAGCACCCATTGGCGCACTCATTAGAAAGGGCGGACTAGGCCTACCCATGGTGATCGCCGTGGTTTTGTTTTTGAGTTACCACTTTTTGGGAGTTTTTGCAGAGAATTATGCGAAAAGAGGAAACATACATCCGATTATAGGGGCCTGGTTTTCTACCTTTGTAATGCTTCCGGTAAGCCTTTACGTGACGCGAATGGCCGTGCTAGACCGAGGCCTAAAAGGCAATTCGCTAAGCTTTGGCTACCTGTTGTCTAAATTTAAAAGAGAAGCTTCTAACAAATGAGTTCAGCCCTAAATACGATTAGTGAAGCCATCGAGGCCATTAAAAACGGCGAAATAATCATCGTGGTTGATGATGAAGACCGAGAGAATGAGGGAGACTTTGTGATGGCTGCCGATAAAGTCACTACAGAGGCCATTAACTTCATGTCGAAGCACGGAAGGGGCCTCATCTGCGCACCGCTTACCCCTTCGCGTTGTGCGGCACTTGCCTTAAACAAAATGGTCGACGATAACACCGATCCGCTCAAAACAGCGTTTACAGTTTCTGTAGACCTTAAAGGAAATGGAGTCACCACGGGTATTTCTGCTAGTGATCGAGCTAAAACGATTAAAGCCCTTACTCAGCTTGAAACCCGACCTGAAGATCTTACTCGTCCGGGACACATTTTTCCATTGATTGCTAAAGAAGGAGGAGTATTGAGGCGTACCGGTCACACTGAAGCCGCCATAGACATGGCTAAGCTGGCTGGTCTTTCTCCGGCCGGAGTAATTGTAGAAATCATGAATGAAGACGGAAGCATGGCCCGTTTTGATGACCTGATCAAGGTCAGAGATCAATTTAACCTTAAGATGATCAGCATCGAACACCTGGTGGCCCACCGCATGATGCACGACAGCTTAATTGAGCGGCAGTTTAGCAAAGAAATCGAAACAGCCTACGGTCATTTTACCCTTACCACCTATAGACAAACGACCAATGATCAAGTGCATATAGCCTTGACTAAGGGCGTATGGAAGAGAGGAGAAACCGTACTTACGCGCATTCAGCCCTATCACAG
>JADHLU010000026.1 GCA_016780435.1 Flavobacteriaceae bacterium | reverse complement strand
GAGAGCCATTGCACTTGGGTTAGAGCAGCACCCCCACTCTACCGAATTGAAGGTGCTAAATGTCGAGTTACTCGTTTCAGAAGATCAGTTTGAAAAGGCCGAGGCTATTCTTGACGAATTAGAGTCTTACGACCCGCTGAATGAAGAATTTTTTATTCAGCGCGCCAATATACTTTCAAAAAAAGATCAGCACCACGAGGCTATAGAGATACTCAATGAGGCCCTAAAGTACACCGACGATTCGTTTGACCTGCATTCACTGTTGGGTATGGAGCATTTGTATCTCGACAATTACGGAGAGGCGCGCAAGCACTTCGAATGTTGCTTAGAGATAGATCCTATGGACTACGCCTCTTTATACAACTTGATCTATTGTTTTGAGTTTCTTGAGCAATACGAAGAGGCAATAAGCTTTTTAAATACGTTTCTAGAACAAAATCCCTATTGCGAAGTAGCGTGGCACCAGATCGGAAAGATGTACGTAGAGTTAGATATGTACAAAGAAGCCCTAGCCTCTTTCGAATTTGCGATTATAGCCGACGATAAATTTACCGGAGCCTATTTTGAGAAGGGTAGAGTACTCGAAAAGTTAGGGCGTTATAATGAAGCCATTGAGAGCTATGAGACGAGCTTCGAATGGGATAGTCCGTCTTCTTCATCTTATCTGCGAATCGGCTTGTGCCATCAAAAGCTGGGCAATTATCAGCTTGCCGAGGCGCAATTCTTCAAAGCCATTCACGAAGACCCGATGTACGATCAAGGATGGCTCGCACTTACCAAACTCTTCTTCATTCAGGGCGATTACGCTAGAGCGCAAGAGTACATTAATAAGGCCTTGACAGCCGACAGCGAAAATGCCTCATTCTGGAAAAGAGCGGCGATTATATACCAGGCACTTGGCAATCCGTCTCAAGCCGATTACGCCTTTAAGCAATGCGTTGAGTTAGGGAATTACGAGCTCAATACCTTTCTAAAATGGGCTGAAATTCTGCTCGAGCTTAAGTCGTACGACTCCGCTTATGAAGTGTTAGAGCAGGGCATTGAATTTTACCCAGACCAATCGAGCTTACTGTATTTTATGGCCGGCATATACGCTCTAAGAGAGCAGAAAGAAGCCGCACAAACAACGATGTGCAAGGCCTTAAGGCTAGACCCCTCAGGGGCTGAATACTTCTACCTCTATTTTGAAGAGCTGTCTGAGGTAGATTGGCTAAAAGCCTATCTCGAAGCCAACAAACGCACCTTCTCTTCGTAATTTTTTCGCCGTAACTTCGCTTAGCTTCGGTTTAACAGCTATCAGATGAAGTTCATCAACTCCCTTCTTATTTTCTTAAAAGGTATGGCTATGGGCGCCGCAGACGTTGTTCCTGGGGTTTCTGGCGGAACCATCGCTTTTATCAGTGGTATTTACGACCCCCTTATTAAAAGTATTAGCTCATTTGACCTTTCACTGATTCAGGTGTTAAGAAAAGAGGGGTTTGCGGCCTTTTGGCGAACCGTTAACGGATCCTTCTTGCTCTTACTTTTTGCAGGAATAGCTACCAGTGTTATCAGTTTGGCTCGTCTGTTAAGCACGCTTTTAGACACACAGCCTATCGCCATGTGGAGTTTTTTTCTAGGCTTAATTGTTGCCAGTATACTTCTTGTAGGCAGGCAAATTCAATTCAATGCGCTCCCCTATTCAATCGGATTCTTCGGATTTGGCCTGATCGCTGCGCTTTCGCTTACTTTTCTCAACCCCATGGTCGCCTCTGACTCTTGGCTGTATTTCTTTTTATCAGGGGCCTTAGCTATTTGCGCCATGATATTGCCCGGTATATCCGGTTCTTTTATTCTAGTGCTTTTAGGGAGCTACCAAACCGTTTTAGATGCGGTGCACGAGCGAAACCTAAGTATTTTGTTTATTGTGGCCTTAGGTGCCGCCTTTGGGTTGCTTAGTTTCTCTAAGCTTTTAAAATGGTTGTTTTCCACTTACAGAAATCAGACCCTAACGATTTTAGTCGGGTTTATAGCCGGCTCGCTACCCAAGGTTTGGCCCTGGAAGAATGAACTCACTAAATTGAATGTGTACATGCCCAGTTTTGGGACAGCCTCTGATCAGCTCAACCGAGGAATCGGTTTTGCGGTACTCGGATTCGCCCTTGTTGTGCTATTAGAGTATGTAGGCTCTGTGGTTAAAAAATCAACGAAACAGTGATTCCAGCAAATAGATCAATCTTTGACTATATAGCCCTTGTCTTCAAAGGCATCTTGATGGGTGCAGCGAATAAGGTGCCCGGAATCTCTGGTGGGGTCATTGCTTTTGTTGGGGGGTTCTATGAAGAGTTTATATTTTCGCTGAACCGCTTCAACCTGAAGTCACTTCGCCTCTTTATTTCTTTTAGATGGACCTCATTTTTCAAGTACATAAACGGCTCCTTTTTAACCCTTTTGATCACAGGGATGTTGATCAGCTACTTCAGCGTAGCCAAGGTGCTCGACTACTTGATCTCAAACTACGAATTGTATGTTTGGTCAATCTTTTTGGGTATGATCGTCGGATCGGTCTACTACCTTGAAAAACAATTTGGCTCGTGGAACAACACAGCGCGTCTAAGCGCATTTCTGGGGCTTTTAGCTGGCCTATCGCTATCGATGATACCGCAGATGCCCGCAAACGATAATCTGTACTATGTGTTTTTCTGTGGTGTGATTAGCGTAGCTGGAATGACCCTTCCCGGACTTTCGGGCTCCTTTTTACTCATCATTCTGGGAAATTACGTGCTGCTTCTGGTCGACGCGGTAAATGCACTTTACGACACCTTTGTGTACGTCTTAAAAGCTGACTACTCGTTCACTACCGATGCGGAGCACATTCGTTTACTAAAGGTCTTAGTCGTATTCACCCTGGGGTCAATGACCGGCCTTGTTTCTCTTTCTCACCTTTTGGCCTTTGTGCTAAAGAAGTACAAATCGATAACGATTGCCGTCTTAATCGGATTTGTTGCGGGGTCCCTAATGGTCATTTGGCCGTGGAAAAATCCGGTTTACGAAAACGCTTACCACTCCGAATTGAGCCAGGGCTTAGCACAAGTTAAAACCTTTCAGAACTACTGGCCAGATTTCGGACAACGTGAAAATCTTATTGCTTTAGGGTATATTGCCTTGGGAATTATTATCGTTCTCGGAATAGACATTTATGGAAGAAGGCGAAAAAAACAAAGCAGTATACGGGCTAATAGGTAAAGGAATCTCCTATTCGTTCTCGGCCGACTATTTCAATAAACGATTTGAACAGGAACAACGTTCAGCACGCTACGTCAATTTTGATATTCCCGATTTAAGTGGCTTAAACGAGGTCTTACAAACCGCCAATCTCAAAGGCTGTAATGTGACCATCCCTTATAAGACGGCAATCCTTGAACACCTAGACGATATAGATGACGAAGCCGCAGAGATTGGGGCCGTTAATTGCCTAAAGCTAGTCGATCAACAGCTTATTGGATACAACACCGACGCTTTCGGCTTTGCCCAGTCGCTAAAGAAACAGCTCCAATCAACCGACAGATCAGCTTTAGTGTTGGGCTCGACCGGAGGAGCAGCAAAGGCCATAATTCACGCCCTGCGAGCCTTATCGATACAGGTGATCACAGTTTCGCGCACAAACGATTCAGATTTCACCTACAGCACATTAGATCCTGATCTCGTACGCACAACGCCCCTAATTATTAACTGTACTCCTTTGGGCACGCACCCAAAGACCAATCAGTGCCCCGAACTTCCTTATAAGGTTTTAACTGGCGCTCACTTTCTTTTTGACTTGGTGTACAATCCGTCTGAATCGCTCTTTTTGAAATTTGGAAGACAAGCCGGATCGCGCATACAAAACGGATACGACATGCTCATTTATCAAGCCGAGCGCTCTTGGGAGATATGGAATGCGCTTTGATAGCATGTTCATTTGTTTACCTTTGTTTTAACACTCATTGCCCTTTGAACTGATGGAATCAAACGAAAAACACGTAGACGCTGAGGCACAAACAACTTCAGCACTCGTTTTTACACTACCCGATCTTGAACAAACCTCTTATGAGCACCAATCGCTAGAGAATCTGGTAGGAGAATTGCAACGACTCATTAAAAACGCCCCTATTCAACGCATAGGCCAGCACATCATAGCCATTAAAAGTAGCTTTGATACGCAGTTCAATACTCAACTAGAAACTGAAAAAGAATCCTTTCTAGAACAGGGTAATCCGGAGACCGATTTCGAGTTCAATCCGCTTATAAAACGGCAATTTGATGAGCTGTACCAAGAGTATAGAGAAAAGAAAGCGCAGTACCGAAAAGACTTTGAGCGTTTGCTTCAAGATAATCTAAAGCGCAAGCAAGAAATCATTGAGAATATTAAAGCGCTTTTAGAGGCGGAGGAAAATATCAATACCACATTTCAGACCTTTAAGCAGCTTCAATCAGATTGGAGGTCGGTAGGCATGGTTCCGAAAACCTACACAGAAGACCTATGGGCCAACTACCATCATCATGTTGAGCGTTTCTACGATTTTCTTGACTTAAATCGCGAGTTGAGAGACTTGGATTTCAAGCACAATTACGAAGAAAAGCTAAAAATCATTGAACGAACCGAGGCACTTCTAGGCGAGCAAGACTTTAAGAAGGCCTATGCGGAGCTCCAAGAATTGCACCGTATATGGAAGGAAGAGCTCGGTCCGGTATCTAAAGAGTTTAGGCAAGAAGTATGGGAACGATTTAGTTCGGCTACCAAGCAAATGCACGATAAAAAGCAGCAGATCTTGGAACTTGAAGATCGTGAACGCGAAGAAAATCTAGCAAAAAAACACGAGATACTCAGCCGCTTTCAGGAAACGGTAAGCAATACAATCACTTCTCAGAAAGAATTAAAAGATCAGGTCAAGGCGGTAGAAGAGCTCAAAAATAGCTTTTACGCGGTAGGTCCGGTTCCAAAAAAGAACCAGAAGCTACTTAGCAAACAACTCAGAGAGCTTTTCAGACAATTCAATCAGGGTAAAAACGCGTTCTACAAAGAACAGAAAAAAGTTTACCAAGAGAATCTAACAAAGAAACGAGCCCTAATTGAACAAGCTGAGTCGCTCAAAGAGCGTACAGACTTTAAGGTAGTAACTCCCCTGATAAAAGAGTTACAACACGAATGGAAGCAGACAGGCCATGTGCCTCGAAAATATTCAGAACCGCTGTGGGAAGCCTTTAGAGGCGCCTGCAATGCGTATTTTGAACGTTTAAAGTCTCAAAAAAGTAATTCTAGAGTTCAATTTAATGAACAACGAAAGCAGCTTTCAACGCTTATTGAGACGTTAGAAAGCTTCACTCCGTCTAAAAATAAAGACGCCGATTTTAAACAACTCTATAAGCTAAAAGACGCCATGAATAAGCAATTGGGCTCGGCGGCTTCACCCCTGGCTCAAAAGGCTGAAAAAGCCATGCAAAAGGCCCTAAAAGGTGCAGGTTTTACCGAAGAGTCTTTTGCAGCAGATATAAGTGCGCAGCGCATAGAACAGTTAAAAGAAACAAGCTCTGGGCTGAATGAAGTTCAGTCTACTCGAGCAGAGGTGAAAAAGCAAATAGATCGACTAACCGATGAGATACGCTTGATTGAGACGAATCTCGAATTTTTCTCTTCTTCAAGCTCGACGAACACTCTCTTAGATGATGCAAAGGCAAAGCTTGAGCAAAAAATTTCTGATAAAGAGCAATGGAAAGCAAAGCTGAAAGAGCTAAACGTCATCAAGCACCGCATCGAAAAAGCAGACGAAGAAGCAGAATCGGCCGAGGGAGAAGAACAATCAGAGTCAACCGCTGATTAAGTCTACTTCGCGATATTTACCGACCGTGTTTCTCTAATGACAGTGACTTTAACCTGACCCGGATAGGTCATTTCTGTTTGGATCTTTTGAGAAATTTCAAAAGAAAGCTCTGAGGCGCGATCATCGGTAACCTTATCGCTAGAGACGATTACACGCAGTTCGCGTCCGGCTTGAATGGCATAGGCCTTTTCAACACCCCTGAATTCTAGTGCGGCCTCTTCTAGGTCTTTTAGACGTTGAATATAACTGTCTAACACCTGTCTTCGGGCTCCAGGGCGTGCTCCACTGATCGCATCACAGACTTGAACAATTGGAGATATAAGACTAGTCATTTCGATTTCATCGTGGTGTGCTCCAATGGCATTGACCACCTCTTTATGCTCACCGTATTTTTCAGCCCACTGCATACCTAAAATAGCGTGGGGCGTTTCAGTATCCACTTCGTTCATAGGAACCTTACCAATGTCATGCAATAGGCCTGCTCTTTTGGCTAATTTGGGGTTTAGTCCAAGCTCAGAAGCCATAACTCCGCACAGCTTTGCTACTTCACGTGAGTGCTGCAGTAAGTTTTGACCGTAAGACGACCTGTACTTCATGCGCCCGACTGCTTTTACCAATTCGGGGTGCAATCCGTGGATTCCGAGATCAATGATCGTGCGCTTTCCGATTTCTATTATCTCCTCGTTTATTTGAGATTCTGTTTTTTGTACCACCTCTTCAATTCGAGCGGGGTGTATACGTCCATCAGTAACTAGGCGATGTAGCGATAATCTGGCCACTTCGCGACGTACCGAATCAAAACACGATAAAATAATGGCCTCAGGGGTATCGTCAACAATAATCTCTACGCCTGTTGCCGCCTCTATAGCTCTAATATTTCGACCTTCTCGACCTATTATTCGACCCTTAACGTCATCAGATTCAAGATTAAATACAGACACACAGTTTTCAACCGCCTCTTCTGTTCCTATTCGCTGAATGGTTTTGATAACCACCTTCTTGGCCTCCTGCTGAGCGGTGAGTTTAGCCTCTTCAAGGGCATTTTGCACATAACTCATGGCATCTGCCTTAGCCTTATCTTTTAACGAAGAAACCAGTTCGGCTTTCGCCTCCTCGGCTGAGAGGCCCGATAATACTTCGAGTTGCTGAATCTGGCTTTGGTGCAATTTTTCAAGCTCCTCTTCCCGCTTCTCTATGCGTTCTATTCGCTTGTTTAAGGCCTCTAATTCTTTGTCAAGCGCCTCATTGAGCGATTGATTCTTCTTTATTTCTGCGCTCACTTGAGACTCTTTGTCTCTGACCCGCTTTTCGGCCTCGTCAATCTTTTTGTCTTTTGAAAGAATTACTTTTTCGTGCTCGGCCTTGAGCTCTAGAAACTTCTCCTTGGCCTGAAAAATTTTGTCTTTCTTCAGCTGCTCCGCCTCCTTCTCGGCGTCTCTAAGTATAGACTTGGCCTCTTTTTGAGCGGCATTTAGGGTAGAGTTACTCTTTCTTTTTTGAATCACAACCATGATCACAAATCCAAAGACAACCCCAACACTTAAAGCTATTATTGATGTAATTGTAGAATCCATAATTTATCTATATAAAAACCCACATTGAGGTTTTTGTACAAACTCCGTTTATACACGTTTAAGGCTACTTGATTGCTTAAGAATCCATTCGAGATGGCCCGCTTGCACAACCAAACTCACCCTTTAGAAATTAATCTTCGTTGAGTTTGTCAAAAAATAAATCAATGTGGGTATGCTACACTCTTTAGTCGACCACTCCACTTAAGGAGTCATCGATAATCGTTGAAAGAGCTTTCAACTGAGCAACTGATGCCTGATAATTATGCTGATCGCGATTCTTAAGATTAACAGTATTGGCCAATTGCAGTGCGCACATGGCAAGAACATCTTGCTTGTCATTCACCGCATAGTTTGTTTCAAACTGTTTGACCATTTGTTGAAGCTGCGCTGCAGCCTGTCTTAAACTTTCTTCTTGTTCAGCACCTACTGACA
This sequence comes from Flavobacteriaceae bacterium, assembly GCA_016780435.1. The sequence continues at coordinate 1,657 of JADHLU010000026.1, read as the reverse complement.
ACGGATAAACTCGGTCTGCAATAGAGAGTTTGATCTTTAGCTTTTCACTCATTGTCAGTTGATTTCATCAATACATTCTTGCAGCTCTCGGATGATTTCATCTAAACGTTTTTCGATTTCATCTTCCTGTTGAACGCTACCCATCTTAGAAAAATTCGACTGAGGCTCAGAGAGACGACGGGATAAAACGCCGACCTCTTCTTCTAAAAGCATTTTTGCTTGCTCTAACTCCACTAACCTACTTTTCAGCCTTACATTCTCTTCACGCTGAAAAGAAAGCCGCTCTAACAACTCACGTACTTTCTTATCTAAAAGCAGTACGCCTTCATTAAATGTATTAGACTCAGTCATCTTTCCTTCCTCAAATATACTAAAAGTGGCGGCGCTAGCGCAACAATTTAATCGGGCCGATCGCTTGCAAATCTCTGCCAGATCATTTTGATTTGTGCTCATGAGGCTAAAGCTTTTTACCGGAATTTTACTAGGAGTGGCTTACAGTTGGGGGTTAGCCCAAGAAATAGGGCCAATTGACTTGTCTAAACAGCCTCCAATGACCATTGATTTAAGGTATTCAGGAACCTTTTCTGAATTGAGACCAAACCATTTTCACGGGGGGGTTGATCTAAAGACCAACGGACGCGAGGGTCAGCCCATCTATGCCATATCTGATGGGCATATCAGACGTATCAAAGTGGCGACGAGCGGATACGGAAAAGTAATATACATCGATCACGGTGACACCCATACTTCGGTTTACGGTCACCTATCGCAGTTTAGCCCACGCATACAATCCTACATTAAATCGGAGCAATACGCTTCGAAGTCTTATGAAATAGAGCGCTGTTTTTCAGACGATAAATTCTCAGTATACTCAGGGGAAATAATAGGCTATAGTGGAAACACTGGAAACTCCTTTGGACCGCACCTGCATTTTGAGTTGCGTCAACAGCAGGGGCAAATTCCCTTGAATCCGCTCGATTATGGATTACTTGCAGAAGACAACGACCCGCCAACACTACTCGGGCTATACCTCTATGAGAATGACTCCCTTTCTGTTGATGATCTCAAAGTGAACCGGCGCCGGATACCGCTTCAACAAGTAAGTGACAGCTTACAGACGTACTACACTTCTGAAACCTTAGAAAGTGGCCCCTACGCGGGTATAGGCATTGAAGCATTTGATCGCCTCGAGCAATCACTAAACAAGAATGGTCTGTACAAGATCACGTTGAGGGCTGACGATTCTGTAGTTACTTCTATACAGTTCGATCGTTTTTCGTTTGAGGCTTCTCCGCTAATCAATCAAGTGATTGACTTTGAATTTGAGCAGCAAAGCAACAAAGACGTTCAGCTTTTATTCAAGAAAGAGCGTCACTCGCTCGAGATGTACAAGCACAGCGCCAACCTAGGAATCATAGCGTTAGATAGCACTGTCACCAAGCTCGAGTTAATCCTTGAAGATCACAGTCAAAATAAAACCAGAGCGCTTATTCCGTTGAAAAAATCCGATTCAGTAAAGGCCTATAAAAAAGCGTTTGCCAATAAGGCTATAGACAGTATTTTCAGCAGTGCTGCGGCCAGTGTCAGTATAACAGCCCTTGAAAAAAGCATGGTTTCATCTGCACCGCTTGAGATCAACTTCATCAGAGATACCCTT